>NZ_JAZLLZ010000048.1:0-19661 GCF_045598405.1 Sodaliphilus sp. | reverse complement strand
CAAGGAGGTGCAAGACGGTTTCGTCAAATTCCTTATACCATACTACATCCAAAAGAACGAACCGAACTCAACATTTGACTATCGGAACTATATAAATGACTTGAGGCAAGGTAACGTTGACCAGTTTGTGCTGCGCATGAGAGCCCTGTTTGCCGATACCCCTTACGAGCTTATCAAAGATTTAGAAAATCACTACCAAAACCAGGTGTGGCTGCTGCACAAACTATTAGGCATGTATGTCCAGGCTGAATATCGCACTAGTTATGGTCGCATCGACATGGTGCTGCAAACTCCAAAATTCTGCTACGTCATCGAATTCAAATTTGACGGCTCGGCACAGGACGCTATCGACCAAATCAAAAGCAAGGACTATACCTTGCCGTTCGCCCTCTCTGGACAACACGTCTTCCGCATCGGCTTGAACATCTCACGCGAAACACGCAATGTGGAGGACTGCATAATCGAAAAATAACCATAACATAAAACTTACAATGAATATGAAAATCTTCAGAACTTTATTCCTTGCTGTGGCCTTGCTGGCTGGCGCGTGTGTTGCAACTGCACAGTCATGCGGCGGTGCGTCTTCGTGCTGCGGCCATGAGTGCTCGGGCAAGCAGCAAGTGGCTGTGGGTGCCGAGCGTACCGACCTGTATCTGCCCCAACTCAAAGGCAAGCGTGTGGCTCTGCTCAGCAACCAGACCGGCATGGTGGGCGACAAGCATGTGCTCGACGTGCTCCTGGAGAACAAAATCAACGTGGTGACTATCTTCTCGCCCGAACACGGTTTCCGCGGCAAGGCCGATGCTGGCGAACATGTGTCGAGCAGCGTGGACGAGAAAACCGGTGTGCCCATCGCTTCGCTCTATGACGGCGGACTGCCCATGCCCAGCAAGGAGAGCATGGACCTCTTCGACGTGTGCGTCATCGACTTGCAGGACGTGGGACTGCGCTACTATACCTACTATGTGACAATGATCAACATGATGGACGCTGCCATTATCTATGACAAGGAAGTCATGATTCTCGATCGTCCCAACCCCAACATCATGTATGTGGATGGACCCATCCTCGACATGAAGCTCAAGAGCGGCGTGGGCCGCCTGCCCATCCCCACCGTGTATGGCATGACAATGGGCGAACTTGCCAAGATGGCAATGGGCGAGGGATGGCTCAAAGACGGCAAGTCGCTGCCTCTCACCGTGGTGCCTTGCGACAACTACACCCGCAGCACTCGCTACCGCCTCCCCATCGCTCCGTCACCCAATCTGCCCAACATGCTCTCAATCTACCTCTATCCGTCGATTTGCTACTTCGAGGGCACGCCCGTGAGCCTGGGTCGCGGCACCGACTGGCCTTTCCAGGTCTATGGACACCCCGCGATGACCGACCACAAGTTTGAGTTCACCCCCACCAGCCGCTTCGGTGCCAAGAATCCTCCGCAACTGGGCAACAAGTGCTATGGCACCGACCTGCACCTCATGAGCGAGGAAGATGCAATCAAGGGTGGGGTAGATCTCACCTACGTCATCGACGCCTACAAGTCGAGCCACCTGGGCAAGGAGTTCTTCAACAAGTTCTTCGATAAACTCATGGGCCGCGAGGACATCAAGCAGATGATCATGGACGGCAAGACCGCCGACCAGATCAAAGCCACCTGGGCCGCCGACGTCGAGAAGTTCAAAGCCCAGCGCAAGCCTTATCTCATCTATAAGGACTAACGAAACGCTTCGCTACGAATAACAAAAATAACGTTACTAACGATAATAACGATAATAACGATAATAACGTCAATAACGATAATAACGTCAATAACGAAAAGAAATAACAGCAATAACTTATGAATACTCCCATTATTGTACTAGCCACAATCATCGGCTACTTCATCTTGCTATTCCTCATCTCTTGGCTTGCCTCGCGAGGCAGCGACAAGAGCGATGCCCTCACTGGCGGACGTCAGGCACCCTGGTTTATCGTCGCCATTGCCATGATAGGCGCTCCCATCTCGGGCGTGACATTTGCATCGGTTCCCGGCATGGTTGTTGCCAAGAGTTACAGTTACATGCAGATGGTATTTGGCTTCGCAGTGGGTTACTTCGTGATATCCTACGTGCTTGTGCCACTGTTCTTCAAGAGCAACCTGGTATCTATCTACGGTTACCTCAAAGATCGCTTTGGTGGACACACTCACAAGACCGGTGCATGGTTCTTCTTCATCAGCAAGATTCTGGGTGCTGCGGTGCGTTTCTATGTGGTGTGCGTCGTTTTGCAGCACCTCGTGTTTGGTCCGTTGCACATTCCCTTCATTGTCAATGTCATCGCTACCATCGCGCTCATTTTCCTCTACACCTTGCAGGGCGGCGTGAAGACTGTCATATGGACCGACACGCTCAAGAGCACCTGCCTCGTGCTCAGCGTTGTGCTCAGCATCTTTTTTGTGGCAAGGGCACTCGACCTTGACTTCGCCGGCATGTGCTCGGCTATTGCCGACAGCGACACTTCTCGCATCTTCTTCTTTGACAATCCCACCGAGGGCACTTACTTCTGGAAACAGTTCCTGGCTGGCGTATTCATGGTGATCGCCACCACTGGCCTCGACCAGGATCTCATGCAGCGCACCCTTGCCAGCAAGAACATCAAGGAGTCCAAGAAGGGCCTCATCGTGAGTGGTATTACCCAGATTTTCGTAGTGGCGCTTTTCCTCGTGCTGGGTACAATCCTTACCCTCTATGTCCAGAGCAAGGGGCTCATGCACAACGGAGTTCCCATCATTGATGCCAGCGGCAAACTTGCCGAGGGATTCAAGACCGACTCTATCTTTGCGCTCGTGGCATTTGACGGAGGTTTGAACGTGATTGTGGGCATCCTCTTCACTGTGGGCCTCGTTGCTGCCGCCTACTCGGCTGCTGGCTCGGCTCTCACCGCCCTCACCACTTCGTTCACTGTCGATATCCTCAATAGAGACGCGAAGGACGAGAAACTCGCCAAGACTCGCAAGATGGTGCATGTGACGATGGCTGCCATCATGGGTCTCGTGATTTATGTCTTCTACATGCTCAGTAGCGACGATGCCATCAGCGCGGTTTATGCTCTGGCAAGTTTCACCTATGGCCCCATTCTGGGTCTCTTTGTCTATGGCATGTTTGTCAAGGGTAATGTGCGCGACAAGTTTGTTCCCATTGTGTGCGTTGCCGCTCCCATTCTCAGTTGGGCCATCCAGTGGGCAATGAAGACCTATTGCGACTACACCATCGGCTTCGAACTCCTGCTTCTCAACGCTGCGCTCACCATGCTCGGACTCGTGGTTCTGCGCAAAAGCAAATAAGTGAAAAAATGGCACGCAATATCATCAACAAATACTTGTGGATAGTTGACACCCTCAGGCGTTACCACAGCCTCACGCTGTCGCAACTCAACGACCTGTGGGTGCGCCACGAGGTGGACGAGGGACGCCCGCTGCCGCGGCGCACGTTCATGACCTACCGCAACGGCATCGAGGACATGTTCAACATCAACATCAACTGCAACAAGAGCAATTATGAGTACTACATCGAGAACTACGGCGACGACTCGCGCGATGCACACCTCGAGTGGATGCTCGACTCTATGGCGTTGAGCGGAACGTTGCAGAACTCGCAAGACGTGGCTTCGCGCATCATGCTCGAGGACGTGCCCAGCGCGCGGCATCACCTGCCGGTGGTCATCGACGCCGTCAGGCACAACCTGTGCATCAAGTTCTCTTACAGGTCCTACGTGCGTGCCGGAGAGACCAAGGGGAACGTGGTGATGCCTTACTTTGTGAAGATTTTCAAGCAACTGTGGTATGTGATTGGCTTCAACACCCGCGATAACAAAATCAAGACCTATGCCCTCGACCGCATGAGCGACCTCACCATCCTGGCCGACAAGCCATTTGAAATGCCCGAAGGCTTCAATCCCAAGGATTTTTTCAAAGATTGCTTCGGCATCACGACCAACAGCAACGAACCCAAGGAGATAAAGCTGCGCGTGGAACCCGTCCAGGCCAAGTATCTGCGTGCATTGCCGCTCCACGAGTCGCAGCAGGAGATGGTGCAGGTGGGGGGATACTCCGTGTTTACTTATCGCATGCGCATCACCTACGACCTCCGGCAGCAGCTGCTCTCAATGGGGGCTAACATCGAGGTGCTCGCGCCGGCCGAGCTCAAAACTCAAATCAAAGAAGAACTGCGCAAGGCCCTCGACCTGTACAACTAAAACGTGGATTCAAATAAAAAGAGTGAAACGTTGCTTTTATAGGGGAATAATGGGCATTGGTCTATTATTCCTTATTTTGGGTCCAAAAAACGAAATTTATAACTAATTTTGCATCAAGAAAATATGAAAAAGATTTGCATTGCATCAATCATTTCGCTTGCCCTCGCGGCTGGCAGTTGCGGGCCTGGCATGGGATTCCACGGCTCGGGTACGACAACGGGTGCGACTGGCACGACAACAAGTAACACAACCGGCACCAATGGCACCCCGTCTAAGGGGTTGGGCGACCTGCTCGGCGGTGTTCTGGGCACTCTGGGCAGCCAGCAGACGGTCAACAGCCTTCTCGACCTCGTGATAGGCAAGACACAAGTAACCCAAGCCCAACTCGTGGGCACTTGGACCTACTCGGCACCCGGCTGTGCGTTCACCAGCGAGAAACTCCTTGCACAGGCGGGCGGCGCAGTGGCTGCAGGCCAAATCAAGGAAAAGCTGGCACCGGTTTATAAGAGCGCCGGCATCAAGGAGAGCAACACTTATCTCACCTTCGCCCAGAACGGACAGTTCCAGGGCAAGGTAGATGGACTTCCGCTCAACGGCACCTATGTGCTCGACTCGGCAGCAGGCGCCATCAAGATAAGCACCCCTTTAGCGCAGGTCACCGCCTACGTGACCCGCACCACAACGGGCATGGCGTTCACCTTCGAGTCGAAGAAACTGCTGGCTTTGCTGCAGATGATGTCATCACTCTCGGGCAACACGGCCATCAAGACAGTGGGCGACCTGGGCTCGCAATTCGACGGCGTGAGAGTGGGCTTTGATACTACAAAGACAAAATAAACACTAAAATATACACACAATTCTATAAAAACATATTTGTCACTAAGAATGGGGCATTGTTCTCTGATAGAAGAGGGCGGTGTCTTTTTTTTAGTAGTGCCTGGTAAAAAACAGGCCAGCAGACTTTCCTCCACACATGACGACAAAGTCGTCACATTGCATCGTAACCGATGGCCGCAGGCCGTCGGAACAAAGATACCTATAGCAACCGACCTCAAAGGGGTCGCACTTGCATGCGAAACTAATCCCTTACCTAAAGGAGCAATGTTGCTGCTAGCAATGCCTTGGGTAACAGATAGTAATAACAATGCGCCTTGCAAGGGCAAAAGAGTTGTTACCCTAACAAAGCGCATTATGACACACACTCATGCGGTGTGGTTAGTCGAAATCTTTACACGGTGAGGATTTCTTTCTCCTTGGCTGCGAAGAGTTCGTCGATTTTCTTCATGAACTTGTCATGGAGCTTCTGAACCTCGCCTTCGCCGTCCTTCGAAACGTCCTCGCTCATGCCGTCCTTGATGGCTTTCTTCAAGCCGTCGATGCACTCGCGGCGTGCGTTGCGCACACTCACGCGGGCTCTCTCGCTCTCGGCCTTGCTGTCCTTCACGAGCTGCTTGCGGCGATCCTCGGTGAGGGGCGGGATGTTGAGGCGAATCACCTCGCCATTGTTCTCGGGCATGATGCCTATGTTGGAGTCGATGATTGCTTTCTCAATCACGCGGAACATGTTCTTCTCCCAGGGGGTGATAGCGATGGTGCGCTGGTCGGGAGTGCTGATGTTTGCCACGTTGCTGATGGGAGCCTTGCTGCCATAGTAATCCACGCGTATGCTGTCAAGGATTTTCACATTAGCCTTACCTGCACGGATGTGGGCCAGGGAGTCGTCAAGATACATAACTGCCTCTTGCATCTTCTCCTCGGCTGCGTCAAGATAGAATTTTACGTCGTTCATAATAGTATTTTTAGTTAATGTTATGTTTCAAATCACGAAAATACTACATTTCCGCATTATTTACAAATAAAACGGGATTTTTTTTAACGATACGCTCACTGCGTTCACTACGATACGGCCGTAAACGGCCTACGATACGCTCACTGCGTTCGCTACGATAACTTTGTCATCGTCATCGTCATCGTCATCGTCATCGTCATCGTCATCGTCATCGTAGCGAGCGAAGCGAGCGCATCGTCAATTCGCTACGTCAAAACTTGAGGTAACTGATGGTCATTGTGCCTGCAAGGGGCGACGGAGATATGTACTTGGTGAATGTGATGGATGTTTTGTCGTCGGGTGACTTGTAGCCAATTAATTGCTCACCTTGCCCGCTGCCGGTACCTATCTGCGTGTAGCGCTCGTTGAGGAACTTGAGTATCTCGGCCTCTGAGACTTTGCCTGATGAGATGTTCACAAGCACGCGTGCTAAGCCATTAGTCCCGAAGTAGTAGGTCGTAGACGTCTCGTTGCCCAGGGGACCAAACTCAATAGAGTTGTCGGTCTCGCTTGCAAACGGAGCTTTGACGCTGTATTTCACCATTGCCTTTGAGCCTCCCCATGCCAGATAGGGGTCGGTGATATAGGTGTAGCGGGGTGTCACGTTCACGCGGAAGAAGTGCTTGTTGTTGCGTATCTTCACCTCGCCCACTTTGTTGGCGGTGACCACAGTGCCGTTGACCGACGCGATCTTGTCGTTGTCGCTATACCAGCCGGTCTCGCCGTTGCTGATGTTGAAGATGTCGCCCACCTTGAGCTCCTGGTCGGGGAATGCGGGCTCGTTGTTCTCGCCGCCGCATGCGCTGAGCACGAGTGCCAGCATCGCAGCCATGATAAATGTCAATTTTTTCATTGTTAGTTGTTTATTTGATTATTACAAACTTTAAATCTCTCTCATCTCTCATCTCTAATCTCTAATCTCTAATCTCTAATCTCTCATCTCTCATCTCTCATCTCTCATCTCTCATCTCTAATCTCTCATCTCTCATCTCTACTTGAACGTGAGCACTGAGCATCGGTCCATAGTTATCATCTCGGCCGCTTGTCGCAGTTCGTCGGCTGTGACAGCCATGATGCGCTCCACCGTCTGGTCAATGGTGCTCACTGTGCCATGCCTCAACAGGTTCTTGCCGGCGTTCATCGCCAGATATTCGGTGCTGTCGGCAGCCACGGTGAGTTGGCCGCAGTATTGCTTCTTCCATGCGTCGAGCTGGTGAGGGGTGAGGGCGTGCTCGGCAAGGCCTGCGGTGATGCGGTCTATCACCTTGAGACTCGTCTTCACGTCGTCGTAGTCGCACCCCAGGTATATTTCTAGCAGTCCGCAGTCGGTAAACTGCGTCACGCTCGACTCCACGGTATAGACATATCCTCGTCGCTCACGCAGGTTCACGTTGAGCATTGAGTTCATGCCTGGTCCGCCCAGCATGTTGTTGAGCAGAGCCATGGCATATCGCAACGGATGCCCCATGCCTGGCAGTTGTGCGCCCACGATGGTGTGTGCCTGGTGACTGCCCGTCTTCTCCTCGCGCCGCTGCGGGGCAAGGGGTAGGGGGGCGGTGCGATCGAGTGCCCACGATGCCTTGTGGTGTAGTTCGCCCAGATGACGCTCCACAAGGCGGAACACTCGCTCGGGTTTCATCGGCCCCACCGAGAAAAATACCATGTTGCCCGGCACGTAGAGGTTCTTGAGGTAGTGCAGGCAGTCCTCGCGGGTGATGGTGCGCAGGTGCTCCTCGCACCCCAGGATGTTGTGCCCCAGCGCGCTGCCGGCAAACATCAGGTCCTCGAAGTCGTCGTAGGCAGCCTCGGCGGGCTGGTCGCGGTAGCCTGCCACCTCTTCCAGCACTACGTCGAGCTCACGCTCGAGCTCGGCCTCGGGAAACACGCTGTTCTTCACCAGGTCGCCCAGCAGTTCCACGGCGCGCGCCATGTGCTGCTCGGGAAAGAGCGAGTAGAGCATCGTGCCCTCCTTGGTGGTGTAGGCGTTGAGCTCGCCGCCCACGCTCTCCATGCGGTTGAGGATGTGCCATGAGCGGCGGTGGGTGGTGCCCTTGAAGATGGTGTGCTCCACAAAGTGGGCCAACCCGTGCTTGCCCGGCAGGTCGTCGCGGCTGCCGGCGTTCACGGCAAGCCCGCACCATGCCACGGGCGACATGCGGTTGATGTGCACCATTTTGAGCCCGCTGGACAGCGTGGCGGTGTGGATAGTATAGTCAGTGGTTATCATATTCGAGAGTCTAGATGAATGATGTGTTGCACGAGCATGAGGTCGCGTATGTCGGCGCGTGCTATTTCCATGTCGTCATAGTCGGGGTTGGCGCTGCGCAGAGTCACCATGGCTGGGTTGTTGTGGCGGCGCACATACTTGAGCATGCGGTAGTCGTCGAGTATCACCACATATATCTGACCCCAGAAGATATATTGCGTGTTGGTGAGTTCCCTGATGGCTATGTAGTCGCCGTTCTGTATCACGGGGCTCATCGAGTCGCCGCTCACCTTCACGATGCGGCATCCCTGCTGGGTGAGGTCGGGCAGGTTGACCCAGCCCACAATCTGGTCGTCGGCAAACATGCGCGCACGTGGCGTCGAGCCTGCGGTCACGTCGATGTCATAGACCGGTGTGCCCTGTTGCGGCATTGCGGGCGACGGCGCGTTCACCTGTATCACCCCGGCAGGCTTGGCAAACGGCAAGTCGGTGCCGTCTTCGAGCCACTGCTTCGACACGCCCAGGTTCACAACCAGCTTGTTCACGAGCGAGTCGCTCACCGGCAGCCTGCCGTTGAGGTATTTTGATAGGTTGGAAGTGTCAATGTCGATTTTCCGGGCAAAGTCCACTTGCCGGTAGTTGAGTTCCTGCATCAGGTACTTGATGCGGTTGATGATGTCGTTGTCAGCCATAACTATATATAAATATGTGGTGGGTGTGTCATGAGACGCCAGCACGCCGTCGCTCATCTCCCCCTCATGTGTGTTTGATGTTGCAAAATTACCATTTTTTATGGTAATAAACAAATTTCAAGTTGAGAAAATAAAAAAACACGATGTCGCCTATATAGCCTATCCCCGTAACTATTCAGCAATGGAACTCCCCGCGCGGATCTCACTGAACTCACTGATTTTTTCATTGAAAATATATATAGTGGATTTTTTAGACCTCAGAGAGGTCGTAACTTTGGTTAACCGCTGGTCGCAGACCTGCGGACTGCCGGTGGGGGGGTGTGAAGTGTAATAAAATCGCGGTTGAAGACCGCTACTTCGAAACGTGCAAGGTTGCGGTCTTCAACCGGGGTACAGTGTATCGCGTTTACCCTGCCCTGCCTTCGCTTGCGCTCAGTTAGGACAGGGTTATGTGCAGAACTGTGTTCTGCGTGTCGGCTTTCAGCCTCTCATTACAAAATCATGTGTGATCCCCGCGCGGATAAAAATCTATTGCAGTATAGTTACAACAGATTGCTCTGATTTAACTGAATAAGGAATTATTCTAATTATTTTAATTTCTTTCAGTTATTATTAAATCTGTGTTATCAGTGAGATCCGCGCGGGGAGTTCCATTGCTGAATAGTAACAAGCGAAGCATAAAAATCATAATAAAAATATTTTCTTTTTTTCCGGACAACAATAATTGGTATTAGTACAACAATCTGCAATCTGCTTTATTATTTCCTCCCCGAGTTCCCCGAGAGGAAAAAAACTTTGTGTCCTGTGCCATGGTTGCGAAGTCGGGGTCCTTCGCCTCATCGTCATCGTCATCGTCATCGTCATCGTCATCGTTATCGTTATCGTTTTTTCGTCCTTCGTTTTTCGTTTTTCGTCAAATTGTTGTATCTTTGTAGTTTGAACTGAAACACAATGACAACTATGGAAGTTAAGATAGTGAACAAAGGGCCTCATGCTTTGCCACAGTATGGCACTCCGCAAAGTGCAGGCATGGATCTGCGTGCATGGCTCGACACTGCGCTCACGCTGCAACCGCTCGAGCGCGCGCTCATTCACACCGGCATCTACATGCAGCTGCCACCGGGATATGAGTGCCAAGTGCGCCCCCGCAGCGGACTGGCACTGAAACGAGGGCTCACCGTGCTCAACAGCCCCGGCACAATCGATGCCGACTACCGCGGAGAGGTGTGCGTGATTCTTGCCAACCTGGGCAATGAACCACAGACTATCGAGAACGGCGAACGTATCTGCCAGATTGTTGTTGCCAAGCACGAGACCGTGGAATGGATTCCCGTGAGCACTCTCGACGAGACCGAACGAGGCGATGGGGGATTTGGACACACTGGCACTAAATAACACAGGACCGAAAATGAGAAAAATAATATACCGACTGCTTCCATTGCTTGCTGTCATCATCACCGCAGCGCCAGCAATGATGTCGCGCGACAACACCGCTCCACAAGTGAGCAATAGCGACAAACTCAAGGCACACTACTATTTCCTTGAGGCACAGAACGAAAAGTCAAAGGGCAACACCGACGCCTACTTCGACCTGCTGCGTCGAGCACACGAGCTCGACACAACCAACACTACCTACTCATGGCACCTGGGATACAACATGCTCACTATGGACAATGCCGTACGCAGCAATGTGCAGGTAGCTCTTGACCTGATGAAGCAACACTATGAGGCTTGCCCCGGCGACTACTACGAGACCCTTTTCTACAGCGACGCCAACATGATGCTAGGCAATCCCGGAGAAGCCTTAAAGGCCATCAAGACAATATGCGACCTCAACCCCTACAAACCCGAGCTGCAGGTGCGTATGGCCGATGCCTATGCACGCGTGGGCGACTTTGCCGCTTCCAACGAGACCTACGACTCTATTGCCAAACTCAACGGCAAGAGCCTGCAGATCACCACAAAGAAAGTGGGCAACTACCTCACAATGAACGACACTGCCAATGCACTGCGCGAGATGCACGAACTGCTTGCCACCGCACCCCGAAACGTGGACTACAACATCACCATGGGCAGCGTGATGCAGCAACTGGGCATGCGCGACAGCGCCCTCACCTATCTCGACATTGCACAGCAGGCCGAACCCGACAACGGCTACACCTATCTAGCCAAGGCTAACTTCTTCATGCTCAACGGCGATTCAACGCAATATGAGCAGCAGATACATCAAGCGCTCATCAACGAGAACCTGGGCATCGAAGACAAGATGCAACTGCTGGTGACATCGGTAAAGCAGATGATACAGAACGAAGACTCAACAGGCCGCGCCGACACGCTGTTCAACGTGCTCATCAAGCAGCACCCACACGAGGCAGTGGTGCACGAGATGTATTGCGAGTACCTCATTTACAAGAAGGACTACCAGACCGCCGCCGAGCAACTGCAATATGCCCTCGACATCAACCCCACCGACGCCAACGGATGGCGGCAACTCATGATCGTGCAAATGATGGCCGACGACATTCCCAACGCTCTCAAAAGCGCCGAGAAAGCACTTGAATATAACCCCGACAGCCTGGAACTGTACCGCTACATCGCACCAGCCTACATGCAGATGAAGCAACTCGACAAGGCCATAGAGACCTACAACCTGGCACTGCAGCTAGCCGACAGCACCGATGTTGAAACCATCAGCGACCTCAAGGGCGGACTGGGCGACGTGTACCAGGAAATGGGCGACACCGAGAATGCATTTGCCCTCTACGAAGAAGCCCTGCAACTCAACCCGCTTAACGTGGGAGTCATGAACAACTACGCCTACTTCCTGTCGCTCAAGGGACAAGACCTCGACAAGGCCGAACGCATGGCTGGACTAGCAGTGAAAAGCTACCCCAACAGCGCCACCTATCTCGACACCTACGCTTGGGTGTATTTCAAGAAAAAAGACTACCAACTGGCGCTAATGTATATCAGGAGCGCCATCGACAACGACGACACGCACAGTGCCGACGTCTATGACCACTACGGAGACATCCTGTTCATGAACGGCGAACCCGACCAGGCGCTGGAACAATGGAAAATAGCACTTGAAAAAGACCCCGACAACGAATTGATTCAAAAGAAAGTCAAACACAAAACAATATTCTTCGAATGAAAAAGTACATCCTCATCATAGCCATCGCCCTGCAAGCGGCAGCGCTCGCAGCATGCGGCTCGGCTAAAAAAGCCGTGAACCCCGACTCTACAACCATCACCACAACACCGGCAGCCCCAGGCAGCGACAGCAAGCGCGCCCAGATGATCGCCTCAACCTTCGGGGCATGGCAGTCGATGCAATGCAACGGCACACTGTCGCTGGGTGGCAAGAAATCTATCTCAAGCAGCGTCAACGTGCGCATGCAGCGCGACAAGTTCATCAGCATCTCACTGCGCCCCATCCTTGGCATCGAAGTGGGACGCATGGTGTTCACTGGCGACTCGGTGTATATCATCGACAAAGTGCACCGCCAGTATATTGCCGAGAATGTTGATGTCTTCATCAACGGCCTGCCAGCCAACGTGAGCACGCTACAAGACATATTCCTCGGGCGGGCTTTTACCCTCGAAGGGGGAACCTTTAACCAATCGGGGGTTAACAACGCAGTAGCATCGGTCAACAACAACGTGGTGACTCTTACTCCCGTCAAGACTGTCAAGGGGTTTGCCTATGACTTCAAGTTTGACGACAAAAACATCATCAAAGCCCTCACAGTAACTCCCGAAGGGGCTAAAGAAACAACCTATCAAGTTGACTACAGTGATGTGCGCAAGACCGTAGCAGGAAACGTGGCTCACACTCTCAGCATCGAAGGCACAATGAAAGGCAATGCTCTCAAGCTGAAACTCTCTTACAACAACATCAGCTGGAACCAGAATGTGACTGCCGACACCACAATCCCATCAGGCTACAAACGCATGACAGCCGATAAACTTGACAGCCTGCTGGGTGGCGGTGATGATGAGAAATAATAGTAAGCTCTATACAATCACGAGCATGCCATCATCTTGTCGTTTCTACAATTTACATCGCATTTAGTTGCCACATATATAAAAAAAGATTAACTTTGCATATAGAAAGTACATAACAACATCACAATGAAAAAAATATTCTTTTCAATAGCAATGGCAATGGCGACATTAATCGCTGTGGGTCAAGACAAAACACCAGTCGTATATTTCACCCGCGACATCTCTCCCGAGGGACTCGTGCGCATCTACCATGCGCTGGGCGTTGAGGCAACTGGCCGTGTGGCTGTGAAAATAAGCACCGGCGAGGGCGGCAACAACCATTACCTCAAGCCCACGCTCATACGCGACCTCATCGACGAGGTGGGTGGCACAATCGTGGAATGTAACACCGCCTATGGCGGCACTCGCCAGGACATCAACAAGCACTGGGAGACAATCCACGAGCATGGATTTGACAGCATCGCTGCAGTAGATATCATGGACCAGTATGGACAGATGCGCATTCCCACACAGGACAAGAAGCACCTCAAATATGACATCGTGGGCGACCACCTTGCCAACTATGACTTCATGATCAACCTAGCCCACTTCAAGGGACACGCCATGGGCGGTTTCGGCGGAGTGCTCAAGAACGCATCTATCGGCGTGGCATCGAGCGAGGGCAAAGCCTATATCCACACCGCAGGCAAGACCAGCGACCTGAGCAAAGCATGGTCACGCGAATACCTCGCCGCAGGTCCCACCCAGGACCTCTTCCTCGAGTCAATGGCAGCGGCAGCACAGGCTGTGCACAACTACATGCACGGCAAGGTGCTCTACATCAACGTGATGAACAACATGAGCGTGGACTGTGACTGCGACGGCACACCCGAGGCTCCCGAAATCAAGGACATGGGCATCATGGCTAGCCTCGACCCCGTGGCCGTTGATCAGGCCTGCCTCGACATGGTGTTCCAGCACAAAGGCACCAAGGGCGACGACAACAAGCCCCTTGTCAACCGCATCAACCGCCAGCACGGCACGTATATCACCGACTACGCGCAGCAGATAGGGCTCGGTTCTAAGGAATATTACCTTGTCAACCTCGACCTGCGCATGCCAACTCCCGCCACCAAGTAAACGCGTGGCACACTATTTGCTATATTTAAGGGTAAATGAGACGATTTGATTACATACTCCTGTTAATGTCTTTTGCGCTCACGGTGCAAGCCGTGCAGGCGCAAAACGATTCCGTCTCGGTCAAACTCGTCACTTTAAGCCCTGGCGATGAAGTATTCTCGGTGTTCGGACACAGCGAGGTGCGCGTCACCTGGGAAGGTAACGACCTGTATTTCAACTACGGAGTCTTTGACTTTGACGAGCCCAATTTCTTGCTCAAGTTTGTGCTGGGCAACGCCGACTATATGTGCGTGGCCATGCCCAAGCAATTTGCCCACATCGGCCTCGACGGCCGACGCATGGTGGAGCAAGACCTCAATCTCACCCAGGAGCAAGCCATCAAGGTGCGCAACCACTTGCTCAACAACATCCATCCGCTCAACAGTAAATACCGTTATAAATACCTAGGCGACAACTGTGCAACCCGCACACGCGACATCCTGGAGAACTTCACCGACTCGCTGCAATACCCTGCCATGACCGACACTGTCACATATCGTGACATGTTGGCAGACTGCACCCGCAATTTCCCATGGGAGAACTTCGGCATCGACCTTCTATTGGGGGCCGACGTGGACACGGTGATTACCATTCGCCAGCAGATGTTCATGCCCATGGCCATGATGAAAGTCATGGCAGATGCCACCGTGATGCGCGACGGCAAGCGCGTTCCGCTAGTCACAGCCACCCACACCGAGATTGAAGCCAACGACGTGGTCGATTCAATCAACTGGGTAACGCACCCTCTCACCATCGCCCTTATCTTCCTGGCGCTGGTGACTGCCGTTACCATTGCCGACCTCAAGCGTCACACCGTGAGCCGGTGGCTCGACTTCGGCGTCTGCACAGTCTATTCAATGGCTGGTTCCATATTGTTCTTCCTCATGTTTGTCTGCGACCGAGAAGCAACATTCCCCAACTACAACGCATTGTGGGTCAACATGTTCTACTTTATCCCGCTGGCACTCATGTGGAGCCGCCGCACCCGCAAGGCACTCCGTTACTACTACATGGCTAACGGCCTGGTTGTAGCACTCACCATCATCGCTTGGCCTGTGATTCCACAGGTGGCCAACGTAGCGGCTTTCCCGCTCATGATCGTTCCCGTGCTCAGGGCCATAGCACACATGCGGGCAAAATAATCACTTACATTGCAAAAAACCACTGCAACACAACGTTTTTCTCAATAAAAATGCGTATCTTTGTGGATATTTGCAAATTGAACAAAAAAACAAAAAACAATACATATTATGGGACTATTTGACCTTATCAAAAACGTCTTTGGCGACAAATCGACACGCGACATGCGCAAGATCAAACCTATCATCGAGCAGATCAAGGCTGCATACCCCGAGATAGAGCAACTCTCTAACGACGGACTGCGCCAGCGCACCGCCGACATTCGCCAGCAACTGCAAGACGCCGTAAAGGACAAACGCGACGAGGTTGCAAGCATCAAGGCTAAAATCGAAACTCTTGAATACGAAGAACGCGAACCCCTGTGGGAGCGCATCGACAAGATTGAGAAAGAAGTGCTCGAAATCCTCGAGGACGAACTCAACAAGGTGCTGCCCCAGGTGTTCTCTATCGTGAAAGAAACAGCCAAGCGCTTCTCACAGAACGAAGTTATTGAAGTCACTGCCACCGACATGGATCGCGACTTGTGCGCACAGGGCAAAGACTTCGTCACCATCGAGGGCGACAAGGCTTACTACAAGAACCACTGGATTGCCGGCGGCAACGACACCGTGTGGAACATGGTTCACTACGACGTGCAGCTCATAGGCGGCACTGTGCTCCACCAAGGCAAGATTTCAGAGATGGCTACCGGTGAAGGTAAGACCCTCGTGGCTACCCTTCCCGTGTTCCTCAACGCACTCACCGGCAACGGCGTGCACGTGGTCACCGTCAACGACTACCTCGCAAAGCGTGACTCGGAGTGGATGGGACCGCTATACATGTTCCATGGCCTCACCGTGGCTTGCATCGACAAGACTCAACCCAACTCGCCCGAACGACGCGCCGCTTACCAGTGCGACATCACATTCGGCACTAACAACGAGTTCGGTTTCGACTACCTGCGCGACAACATGGCCATGCGCCCCGAGGACATGGTGCAGCGCGCACACAACTACGCTATCGTCGATGAGGTCGATTCAGTGCTTATCGACGACGCCCGCACACCGCTCATCATCTCTGGCCCCATCCCCCGCGGCGAGGACCAGATGTTCGATACTTTCAAACCCAATGTTGAGCGCCTCTACAACGCTCAACGCAAACTCGTCACCTCGCTTCTGGCCGATGCCAAGCGCATGATGGCAAGCGACGACGAGAACACCGTGAAGGAAGGCACACTGCTGCTCTTCCGCGCTCACAAGGGTCTGCCCAAGTACAAGCCTCTCATCAAGTTCCTCAGCGAGGAAGGCGTGAAGGCATTGATGCTCAAGACCGAGGCTCACTACATGCAGGACAACAACCGCGAGATGCACATCGTCACCGATCCGCTGTACTTCGTCATCGAGGAGCAGAACAACACCATCGAGATTACCGATAACGGTATCGACGTGCTCACACAGGGTACCGACGACCCAACATTCTTCGTGCTCCCCGACATCGCTTCACAGCTCTCGGCAGTGACCAACGAGCAGATAAGCGACGAAGAGAAAGTGGCAAAGAAGGACGCCCTGCTCCAGAACTACTCTATCAAGAGCGAACGCGTGCACACCGTCACACAGCTGCTCAAGGCCTACGCCCTGTTTAACAACAACGAGGAGTACATCGTGACCCCCGAGGGCGAAGTGAAGATCGTCGATGAGCAGACCGGCCGCATCATGGAAGGCCGCCGCTACAGCGATGGTCTGCACCAAGCTATCGAAGCCAAGGAAGGCGTGAACGTGCAGGCTGCAACACAGACCTTTGCAACCATCACACTGCAGAACTACTTCCGCATGTACCACAAACTCGCAGGTATGACCGGGACTGCCGAGACCGAGGCTGGTGAGTTCTGGGACATCTACAAACTCGATGTAGTGACCATCCCCACCAACCGCCCCGTGCTGCGCAACGACATGCCCGACCGCGTGTACAAAACCGAGAAAGAAAAGTTCAACGCAGTGATCATCGAGATTGAGAAGATGCGCGACATGGGACGCCCCGTGCTCGTGGGTACAACTTCAGTCGAAATCTCTGAGAAACTGAGCCGCATGCTCAACCTGCGCCACATCCCCCACCAGGTGCTCAACGCTAAGCTGCACCAGAAGGAGGCCGACATCGTGGCACAAGCTGGACGCTCAATCGACGGCAAGGGTGTCGTTACCATCGCTACCAACATGGCAGGTCGTGGTACCGACATCAAGCTCACCCCCGAGGTTAAGGAAGCCGGTGGCCTTGCCATCATAGGCACCGAGCGCCACGAGAGCCGCCGCGTCGACCGCCAGCTGCGTGGTCGTGCAGGACGTCAGGGCGACCCCGGTTCTTCAGTGTTCTACGTGTCGTTTGAGGACAAGGTAATGCGTCTCTTCGCTAGCGAGAACATCGTTAAGGTGCTTGACAAACTCGGTCTCAAGGATGGTGAAGCCATCGAGTCTAAGATGGTAACCAACAGCATCGAGAAAGCACAGAAGCGCGTCGAGGAGAACCACTTCGGTGTGCGTAAGCACCTCCTTGAATATGACGACGTGATGAACGAGCAGCGCAAGGTTATCTACACTCGCCGCCACCACGCAGTCATGGGAGAGCGCATCGGCATCGATGTGATCAACACCCTGCACGACGGTGTAGAAGACCTCGTGATGCAGTTTGCAGGCGACCAGTATGATGACTTCAGCAATGCCGTGATGATGAGATTCGCTGTCGAGCCTCCATTCGGCAAGGACGAATACCGCCACATGGACAACAACAAGAAGATTGACCAACTCTTCGACAAGGTTCTCAAGTCATTCAATAGCAAGATGACTAAACTGAGCGAGGTGGCTAACCCCGTGATTCAGAACATCGTTGCACAGCAGATTGAGAGCGGCGTAGAGCCTCAGGGCATCATCCGCGTTCCTATCACCGATGGACGTCGCACCTATGGCATCGCCATCAGCATCAAGGAAGCATACGAGACCAACTGCAAGTCGCTTGAAAAAGCATGGCAAAAGGCTGTAATGCTCCTCACTATCGACGAGAACTGGAAAGAACATCTGCGCGAGATGGACCAGTTGAAGCAATCAGTACAAAACGCTAGCTACGAGCAGAAGGATCCCCTCGTGATCTACAAGACCGAGGCATTCAATATGTTCAAGGGCATGGTGGGCGACATGAACGGCAAGACATCAGGCATCCTCATGCGTGGTCAGATTCCCGTTCAGGTCGAGGAAAACCAACCCACAGTGCAACAGCGCGAAATGCCGGAGCAACCCAAGCAGCAGTACTCTGAAAACCGCGGACAGGACCAAGAGGACGCTATCGCTGCCAATGCCGAGGCACAACGCCGTGCTGCGCAAGGCGCATCACAAAACCGCCCGCAGCGCACCCAGCCCATCATTGCAGCTCCCCGCGTGGGACGCAACGATCCCTGTCCCTGCGGCAGCGGCAAGAAATACAAGCAATGCCACGGACGAGGACTCTAATCCTCTACACAAGAGCATAACACCTAAATAGCGATGCAATCCTCGTCTTGGGGATTGCATCGCTTTTGTTATCTTTGTCAACTATATAGCAATAACTTTTTTGCGGACTCCCCGCGCAGATCTCACTGAACTCACTGATTTTTTTCATTGAAAATTATTGTTGTCCGGTAAAAAAAGAAAATATTTTTATTATGATTTTTATGCTTATTTTCAGTGTATTTCAAGCGCAGCGCCACCACCTAAATACGACCTAAGAGAAAAGGCGCTTCGCTTGAAATCAACTAAAAATTAACAAAAAATTATTCTTTGTCAACATCTTCATGTTACACAAAAATGCTAGCAACAATATTCCTGGTGATGTTGTTTTTTTGTCCTTTTCCCCCCTCATTTTAGGCATAAAACCCTAATCCAATACTTCGTGAGAGATAAAAATTTTCTTCTAATTTCGAATAATTTCTTTCAGTCAAAAAAAACTTCCCCGAGTTCCCCGAGTTCCCCGAGTTCCCCGAGTTCCCCGAGTTCCCCGAGAGGCAAGTTTCAATCTAGCTCTCTGTGACCTCTGCGCCTCTGTGGGAGATAGAAAATTTCTTTTAATTTTGAATAATTTCTTTCAGTATAAGAAAATGAAGAAAGAGACACGTCGGCAGGACATGTCTCTCTCGGGATTTCGTAATATGCTATTACCGCATCACTTCACAATGATTTTCTTGCCGTTGTGGATGTATATGCCCTGCGTGGGGTTGCTCACAGGCTGGCCCTGCAGGTTATAGTAGCGGTTGTCTGCTTTCTCGCTCTCAGCCTTCAAGTCTTTTATAGCAGCAAAAGGAGGTTCTGGGCGATAATCTTCTGATTTGAAAATCACGTTGCCATCCTTGTCAAGCACATGACTTAATGCAGAATAGTTATATATACTACATGTAGGC
>NZ_JAZLLZ010000047.1:0-6332 GCF_045598405.1 Sodaliphilus sp. | reverse complement strand
CCCTGCCCTGCCTTCGCTTGCGCTCAGTTAGGACAGGGTTATGTGCAGAACTGCGTTCTGCGTGTCGGCTTTCAGCCTCTCATTACAAAATCATGTGTGAGTGAGATCCGCGCGGGGAATCTGCAAAAAATCTATTGTAGTATAGTTACAACAGATTGCTCTGATTTAACTGAATAAGAAATTATTCTAATTATTTTAATTTCTTTCAGTTATTATTAAATCAGTGAGTTCAGTGAGATCCGCGCGGGGAGTTCTATTGCTGAATAGTTATCTTTTAGTCTTCTAATTCCTTGTATTTCTCCCTTACCTCGTCATACACTTTCTCAAGATCGTCGATCATGATTGTGTCGCCATCAAACAGGAGTTTGAGGCGGGTGACGCCGCGAAAACCGCCGTCATAGAATTCATACTCATACCAGCCATCGCCCACACTTTTCACAGCAACAACAGCGTTTGGATGCTCATCATCGCTCGCACTGTCCTGGGTATCAGTGCGGAACATCCATCCAGCATAGCAATCTCCGTCATCGCAATCATAGTCGTAATTCTCGGCAAGAACCTGGAGCATCGACTGCGTGCAGTGAGCCTTGAGGAAATCATAGTCCTCATAGAGATAATTGTTATACATGTTGGTAATAAACTGCGCCGCCAGTTGCTCTCGCTGCTCGGTGGTAGCCTTGGCCGAGGACTGGATGCCGCACAGGGCCACTAATGCGGCTACACACATAGCCTTGAAAAAGGGTGATTTCATATTACAATGTTTTTATTGGATGCAAATGTATAAATAAATGCCGAATCTGCAAACTATTTTGTTTCAAAAAAATAACCAGCCGCACACAACATGGCGTGCGGCTGGCAATATCATTTCACAGGAATTGCTCCTGATAGCAATAATCACTTAACGGGCTGACCCATTACGTTGTAACGGTTGTTACCCTTAACGATGATTACCTGACCCTCTTCAATAGTCTTGTAGGTCTTAGCTTCCTTAACGGTAAGGTCGCTCACGCCTGTCTTGCCCACCTCAATCACGATAGGACACAGTGTGTAGTTGGTGTAGTAGTCTTCTGCATAGGGATCAAACTTCACAGCAACCTTCTTCACGCTTGCGCTTGCGGGGAGCTGACGCACCTTCTGCTTGCTGGGAGCTTCCTTCTTGGCCTGTGCCTTGGCGGGAGCATAGTCGTCCTCAACAACCCAGGGCTCGCCCATCTTAACGACTGCCGACAGCAATACCTCGGCACCATCAGCAAGGTCTTCCTTGCCCTCGGGGTTGTAGCACATGTCCAGAGCCAGCTGCTCGGGGCCTGCCTCGCCTGCGGTGAGCATGGGCTTGCCGTCAACCATCTTGCAGATGCCCTTGAACACACCCACTTCGTTGCCATAGGGGAATACACCCTCGCCTGCGGTGAGATCATATTCAAATACAATGGGAACTTCCTCGCCTTCGGCAACCGGGAGTTCTTCGGGCTCGCTGTTTACGACAAGACGCATGTTGCAGTTTGTGTCGTAGATAGCACCCTTAACGGTACCCGGAGCGATTACGCCCATCTCTGATACTTTCTTGTAGAGTGCATCCTGGCCGGTGAAGTCAAGAGCAATCCAGTCGGGCCACCAGTCCTCATACCATACATAGCCCCAGTCTGCAAACTCGTCATAGAGGATTGACAGAGCGTTGTCGGTAACGTAAACGACCTTAGCACCTGTGTTGATGTCCTCGATGGGCTGTGCCACGAAGAGTGAGTCATTGAGGGTAACCTGAGTGCCGTCTTCCTCACCGTAGTAAGCAAGCTTCCACAGTTTGGTCGTCAGCTCGTAAGGCTCGATATTGATGGGGAACAACTGGTAGTCGTTCTTGTAATAGCTTACCATACCTTCAACCACGAATGTGCCTTCGAGGTTCTCGGGATAGTCGATGTTGAACTTGTTGAAACCAGCAAGAGTAGTCTCGCCCTCGCTGCCTTCGCCAGTGATGGTAAAGTTACCGCTCTGGTCTATGTCACTGAGCTTAACACCGCTCATGATTACCTTGAAGTTATCCCACATCTGCTCAGGATCGCTCACGTCATCAAGATAGCCGGTCATGTCAAATGCCTCATACAAGTAGGGGTCATCGACATTAGAAACAGCATTCTGCAAGCCTGCAGGATTGGTCATCTCAAGGAGACCGTTGTAGGTCTGCTTCTTAGCAGTCCAGCCAGCAGGAATGATGTCGCCCAGCTCATACTCCTTGTCAGTGTCGCCATAGATAAGTCCTGACCACACATAGCCTTCCTCATCGAGCTGCATCACATAGAGATACTTGCCGTTCTGGTAGTTTACGAAGCACTCGGTTGCAAACTGGAACTCCTTGCCCTCGTCAAGCAAGTAGAGGTTAGAGAGCGAATCAAGCTGGAACTTTGTGGGATCTACCACGGGGTCTGAACCACCGCCCTGGGGATCATCATCACTTGTGGTGAGAACGATTGAACTGATCTGGGCGTTCTTTGTGCCGGTCTTGCTGAATGCAACGCTTGCTGCGCTGCCGCTCCATGTGGCAACATCACCGCTTGTGGTGAGCTTGCCCACGTTGGCCTTGAGCTCAAAGTTGCTTGTGGTAGCTGCATTGATGGTAGCGCCCACGATGCTGCCCTTGGCAACAGAGAATTTCACGCTGCCATCAGCATAGATGCGCAGGGTGTAGTTGCCCTGGCTGTTCCACACGCGTGTTTCGGTTGCGCCGTTGGTGGCGGTGAGGGTAACACCGTCAACGGTCACAGCACCCACATCAGTAAGATTTGTGCCTTGACTTGCAACAGGAGCGGGAACACCCATTGCGGCGAGTCCGGCTGACGAAGAGAAGTCAAATGTCACTGTGCCAGCCCAAGCGCTCATAGCAACCACAGCCAGCATGACTAATGAGTAGAATTTCTTCATTTTGCTTTAATTTTTATTAAAATTCATGTAATTGGATACAAAGTTCTACATTTTTTCTTAAATAACCAAAGATTTAGGCCCTTTTTATATACATCCATAGCATGCAATACTCATCAATCAGGGAAGTAATTGTTATTAAAAATATCAAACACACATCAAAATCACTAATAGTAGCGATTGCACAATTAATAGTATTATTGTAATTTTGCAACGTGAAAAGATTTTTGCTTGCAATATTGCTCACCGCCGCTGGCACCCACTGCCTGAAAGCCGCCCTGGCCGACAACGATGCCGACACGCTCTCTGTGTCGATACGCGAGATCACTGTGACAGGCATAAAGCAGTCGCCTGGCGAGGCATGGACTTCGCCGTCTTCCACATGGATAGGCTATCATGACCTCAACCGCGAGGGCATCAATAGCGTCAAGACGGCCTCGTCTATGGTGCCCAACCTGTTTGTGCCCGACTATGGCAGCCGCATGACCAGCACCATCTATGTGCGTGGCATCGGGGCACGCATGGATCAACCCGCTGTGGGGCTAACCATCGACAACATGCCGGTGATGTGCAAGGAAAACTACGACCT
This sequence comes from Sodaliphilus sp., assembly GCF_045598405.1. Lineage (NCBI taxonomy): Bacteria > Pseudomonadati > Bacteroidota > Bacteroidia > Bacteroidales > Muribaculaceae > Sodaliphilus > Sodaliphilus sp. Next base: position 2,830 of record NZ_JAZLLZ010000047.1, on the reverse strand, counting down.
CGACCTCATGGACATCGAGCACATCGAAGTACTGCGCGGACCGCAGAGCGCCATGTTCGGACGCAACACCATGGGAGGGGTCATCAACATCTACACCCTGTCGCCGTTCTCGTGGCAAGGCACACGCGCCCTCTTCGAGGGAGCGTCTCACGGCTCGTGGAGGGCAGGATTGAGCCATTACAAGCGGTGGGACAACAAGATTGGGCTTGCGGGCAGCATCACAACGAACGGGACGAGCGGCGAATTCACCAATGCCTACAACAATCGCAAGTGCGACTGGGAACGCCAGGGCAACGCACGCGTCAAGCTACACTGGGAAGCAACCGACGACACTCGCATCATTAACACCTTGAGCGGCAGCATCAGCCGCCAGGGAGGCTACCCCTACGAGAGAGTCGAGACTGGACTCATCTCTTACAACGACACCTGTTTCTACCGCCGCACCGCTGTGAGCGACGCTCTGCAGGTGCACACCCAGCTGGGCAGCTGCGGCTTGGACGCGTTTGCCAGCTACCAGTATCTCGACGACAACATGACTCTAGACCAGGACTTCACTCCCCTGCCCTACTTCACACTCACGCAGGCACGCACCGAGCATGCCGCGACGCTCGATGCCATACTGAACGGCAACACCTTTAACAACTACTCATGGAAGGGCGGTGTGTCTTCGTTCTATCGCCACATTAGCATGGATGCCCCCGTCACCTTCCTCGACACCGGAATTGCCGAACTCATCGAGAAGCACCGCAACGAGGCCGCACCGTCTTACCCCGTCAAGTGGGACGAACGGCAGTTCGTTCTAGGCAGCCATTTCACCTCGCCCACATGGGGAGTGGCTTTATATCACAGCTCTGAATACAAGTGGAAGCGGTTTGACTTCAGGCTCAACCTGCGCCTCGACTATGAGCACGCAGCACTCAACTACCGCAGCACCACCCACACGGGCTACAACATCATGCACAACGGCAGCATATATGCCCACGAGCCAATCGACATCGACGACACAGGGCAACTGCACAAGCACTACATTCAGCTGCTGCCCAGCTTCACCATCACCTACAACTGCGGCGAGCGCAACAATGTGCGCGCCACCGTGTCGCGAGGCAGCAAGGCAGGGGGATACAACACACAGATGTTCAGCGACGTGCTCCAGCAGCGACTCATGGGCATGATGGGCATAGGACCTTCCTACGACGTGAACAGCGTGGTGGGATACAAGCCCGAGAGCGCATGGAACTATGAGGTGGGAACACACATCGAGAAAGACAAGGTCAACATCGACATCAATGCGTTCTACACCCGTTGCCGCGATCTCCAGCTCACCGTGTTCCCCGACGGCACCACCACAGGCCGACTGATGACCAACGCCGGCAGCAGCCGCAACATGGGCATCGAGGCTGCTCTGGCATGGCATCCGCGCAAGGAGACAGGGCTGAACATCTCCTATGGCTACACGCACGCGCGATTCATAGAATACAGCGACGGAAAAAACGACTACAAGAATCACACCATCCCCTATGCACCCGCCCACACGCTCTATGCCGGAGCCTACAACCGCTGGGCAGTGCGAGGTTGCGGCGACTGGATCACTGGCGTGACATTGAGTGCCAACGTGAAGTGCGCCGGACGCATCTTCTGGAACGAGGCCAACACATTGAGCCAGCCATTCTACGCACTGCTGGGAACCGAGGTCACTATCGAGGGACGCCACCACACGCTCGAACTGTGGGCACGCAACCTCACGGACACCAGCTACAAGACGTTCTACTTCGTCTCGATGAACCGAGAGTTCCTGCAACGCGGACGCGGACGCTCACTGGGAGCAACGTTAAGGATGAGATTTTGAACTTTTTTAGGGCTAAATTTACAACAGATACAAAAAAATGTGTACTTTTGTCATTCAAAACAATAGGTCAAAGCCCTTTTTGTGAAAATTATTAACTAACTATCTATTTGTACAACGATTATGAAGAAATTCCTTTCTTTTGCAGCTTTCATTGCAGCATTCGCCATGTTCACTAGCTGCGGTGACGATGAACCCGCCACTCCTGTGCACCACGAGTTTACTAATGTGACAGCATTTTGCGAAGCTTTAGAAGGCATTGCAAAGCTCAACCTGGACGCTACTGGCAGCAAGGCAACTATCACCCTTTCTTGTGCCAACATGCCCTACGAGCTTCCCGTCTCTTACAGCAACCTCAAGATTGCATCAACAAGCGAAACCTCTGGCAACATCAGTGGACAGTTCAACGGCTCTTACGACGCTAAGGGCAACTTCTTGAGCGTGCGCGGCACCGTGAACGGCAAGGAACTGATTATCTTCACCCGTCCACTCTATTCCACACTTTCTAAAGGAACCGACTACGAGACAACAGCCGAGAAATACTACCGCTTCGACCTCCTCGGCACAGCCGATGGATACATCTACATCCACAACGTCAAGTTTGTTGAAGAAATGCCCGCACAAAAGTGCATCCGCATTCCTTACAGAGCAGGTGTAGGCTTGACCGGCATTCGCCCTTGGGGTTATTTAGCTAAACTCGACAAAGTGACTCCCGAGTTCCTCAACGGCAACACATGGGTACCCATGGAATCACGCAACATCACCAACCTGGAGATGAACGTGAACGTTGTCAAGAAGACATTTGACATCAGCTTCACATGCTTCGGCAAGAACTACTCCGACAACGGCACCTTGAGAATGTAACCCACCACATAACACATCCCCACAAAGGCTCGCAAGTACCCCCTGCGACCCTTTTCCTTTCCACAAGAAAAAACCACCCAAGCCCCCCAGTCCTCGGCATGCAAGCCCCCGTGCCCCGCGGTT
>NZ_JAZLLZ010000046.1:0-18935 GCF_045598405.1 Sodaliphilus sp. | reverse complement strand
TTGTCCGGCAGGACAATACCTGAATAACCCCCACCGCCGAACGAAGTGGCGGTGGGGGAAGAAATGCAACATGCACCGCGTCCAGCAGGACGCTAATCGGAGCAAATAGGTGAAGCTCAAATGGTTTCACATGCTAAAGTTGAGTTAGTTCGTGTCTGGGTAGAGGCGCTGCGCTTGAAATACACTGAAAACAAGCTGAAAATATAAAAATATTGTTTTTCGGCGAAGCGGTGTTTTTAGTCCCTTGCTACAAAAATAAATGCTGATTTTCAACTACTTATCGTTTTGTTTTTATAGAAGGCACAGAGATACCCGGTTACTTCCTGTATTTGTATTTCACGCCCAGGTTGTGCATGATGAAGGTCTGGATGTCGGTATATTCCTCGATGACCTTGCTCATGGGCTTGCCGTGGCCGTGGCCGGCATTGGTGTCCACGCGTATTATCTTCACCGCATCGCCCGTGTTGCTGGCTTGCAGCTGCGCTGTGTATTTGAACGAGTGGGCAGGCACCACGCGGTCGTCGTGGTCGCCGCTAGTGACGAGGATGGGAGGATACTTGGTGCCGTCGTTCTTGATGGTGTGCAGCGGAGAGTAGGCTTTGAGGTACTCAAACATCTCCTTCGAGTCGTCGCTGCGGCCGTAGTCGTGAGCCCAGTTCCAGCCGATGGTGAAGCCGTGGTAACGCAGCATGTCCATCACGCCCACTTGAGGCACTGCCGCGCCATAGAGGTCGGGACGCTGGTTCACTACGGCACCCACGAGCAGGCCGCCGTTGCTGGCCCCGTTGATAGCTATTTTGCCCTTGCAGGTGAAATTCTCCTTTATGAGCCACTCGGCAGCTGCGATGAAGTCGTCAAAGACGTTCTGCTTCTGCATCTTTGTGCCTGCCTCGTGCCATTTCTCGCCATACTCGCCGCCGCCTCGCAGATTGGTGTAGGCATACACGCCGCCCGCATCAAGCATCGCAAACGGGGTGCGGGTGTAGCTGTAGGCTGGGTTCATGCTGGCGTTGAAACCACCGTAGCCATAAACCAGAGCCGGACGCTTGCCGTCGCGCTTGAGCCCCTTCTTGTAGATGAGGAACATGGGCACCTGGGTGCCGTCCTTTGAGGCGAAGAACACCTGCTCGGTCACATAGTCGTCGCGCTTGATGGGCACGGCAGGCGAGAACACGTTGCTCGACTCGCCGGTGGCAAGGTCATAGCGGTAAACGGCTGTGGGATATACAAAGCTGGTGAAGCTGTAGAACACCTCGCTGTCCTTCTTCTTGCAGGAGATGCCCACCGATCCAAACGTGGGCAGGGGGAGCGCCTTCTCTATCTTGCCCTGCGCATCCACCACGTAGGGGTGGCTAGAGGCGTCGCGGTCATAGGTCACGATGAACTTGCCGCCTGCCAGCTGCGCGTCGGCAAGCACCCATTCGCGCTCGGCGATGAAGTCCTTGCGGCTCTCGGGGCGCAGGTTGTCGATGTCGTAGGACACCACCTTCCAGCACGGAGCGCCAGCATTGCTCTTCACATAGAGCTTGCCGTGGTCCACGCCGATGGGCTCGTTGTACAGGCCGTCGGTCGCTGCCAGTCGCACGTAGTGCGGATTCACGTCCTTGAGGTCCTTGACCAGCAACCCGTTGCCCTCGCCGCCTGTCTCAAGGATGCACACAAAGCGCTCGTCGATCACGGCTGCCTGGTAGAAGAGCAGAGGCTCGGTCATGCTGCGGTATTCCACATAGTCCTGTTCCTGCGGCGTGCCCAGCTTGTGGTAGCACACCTTGTGGAACTCGTTCTTCTGGCTCTTGGCGTTCTCGGGCGCGTCATAGCAGCTGTAGAAGAAACCGTCGCCCAGCCACTGGGCATCGGTAAACTTGGCCCACACTATGTGGTCGTCGAGCAGCGTGCCTGTGGTGAGGTCGATGACATAGATTTCGTTCCAGTCGCTGCCGTTACGGGTTATCACATATGCCATGTAGCGGCCGTCGTCGCTGAAGTTGGTCTGTTGCAGAGCCACGGTGCCGTCCTCCGAGAGGGTGTTAGGGTCGAGCACCACGCGAGGCTCGCCGTCCATCGTGTCCTTGACGTAGAGCACGCTCTGATTCTGCAAGCCGTTGTTCTTGAAGAAGTAGTACTTGCCCTTCACCTTGAAGGGAGTGCCCATTTTCTCATAATTGGCCAGTTCGGTGATGCGTTTCTTCACGTCGGCGCGTCCGGGCAGGTGCGACAAGTAGTCGTGGCTTATCTTGTTCTGCTGCTTTACCCACTGTGCTGTTTCCTCGCTGTTGTCGTCCTCGAGCCAGCGGTAAGGGTCGGGCACCTCGGTGCCGAAGTAGGTGTCAACAGTATCGACGCGGCGGGCGTCGGGATAATCGATAGTGCGGGCCTGGGCCATCGAAGCCCCGGCAATAAGAGTAGTGCACATGATAAAGTTCTTCATAATCATTAAAAATTTTATTTATTTCCCGCCACAAAATTACTCAATTTATTGCGAAGTGCAATATGAAAAAAAGGACATTTCTTTCTAGAGCATAAAAAAACACAGCACCGCTCCCAGGGAGCAGCACTGTGTGATAATTATGTCTTAATCGTCGTGCGATTAGTCAACCTGGTAGTGCGAGTAGTCGGTCTTGCGCATGTCGCCGGTTGCAGCGAGGGCGCTGTGGAACGACAGTGCCAGGTTGGGGTTCATGAGCACGTGGCCGCCCTTTGAGAGCTTGAGGTACTCGCGCAGGAGAGGACGATAAGTGGGATGAGCCACTTTCTCGATGATCTCGTGAGCGCACTGGATGGGATCCTTGCCGCGCAGGTCGGCTACGCCCTGGTCGGTAACGATGATGTCAACCGAGTGGAGGGTGTGGTCGATGTGGGTACACATGGGAACCACGGTGCTGATGCAGTCGTCCTTCTTGATAGAGGGGCACAGGAAGATTGAGGTATAGGCGTTGCGGGTGAAGTCGCCCGAGCCGCCGATACCGTTCATCAGGCGGGTACCGCTCACGTGTGAAGAGTTGACGTTACCGAAGATATCTACCTCGATAGCGGTGTTCATTGAAACAACGCCCAGGCGACGGATAATCTCGGGGTGGTTGCTTATCTCGGCAGGACGCATGAGCACCTTGTCGTGCAGGTCCTTGATGTTGTCGAAGAAGTCCATCATTGTGTCGCGTGACAGAGTGAGCGAGCAAGTGCTGACGAACTGGCAACGTCCGCTCTTGAGCAGCTTGACGAAGGTGTCCTGCATCACCTCGGTGTAAACCTGGAATGCGGGAATCTCGGTGCTAGCCTCGAGGCCTTCGAGCACTGCGTTGGCGATGTTGCCCACACCGCTCTGGATGGGGAGGAACTCCTTGGGCATGCGGCCCACCTTGATCTCGTTGGCGAGGAACGCACACACGTTCTCACCGATCTTGCGGGTGGTGTCGTCGAGGGGAGTGAAACCGCCAGGCATACCCAGGGGCATGCTGGTCTTGACCACAGCAACGACCTTCTTGGGGTCAACATGAGCTGTGGGTGAGCCGGCGCGGTCGCTGGGCTTGTAGATGGGGATCTCGCGGCGGCAGGGAGGATCCAGGGGCACGTAGATGTCGTGCAGACCGTGGATTGACTCGGGAATCTGGTCGTTGATCTCGATGATGACCTTCTCGGCAAGCTGCAGCCATGTGGGGCTGTTGCCCACTGCGGTACCCAGCACGATCTCACCGTCGTCGGTGATGCTCTGTGCCTCAACGATGGCAACGTCCATCTTGCCATACATGCCGTAGCGCACTTCCTGTGCCATCTCGCTCAAGTGACGGTCGCTGTAGTGTACCTCACCGGCGTTGATGCGGTTGCGCACCTCGGCGAGTGACTGATAGGGAGCACGGAAGTTGAGTGCATGGGCGCGTGACAGTTCACCATCGGTGTAGTCGTTGGTAGATGCGCCACTGAACAAGTTGATTTTGAACTCGCGGCCAGCCTCGTGCTCTGCACGTGCGCGGGCAGCTACTGCTGCGGGAACAACCTTGGGGTTACCGGGGATTGTGAAGCCTGATACACCCACATTGTCGCCATTTTTTACAAACTCGGCAGCCTCGGCAGCCGACATGATAGGATAAATCATTACGTTATAAAGTTTTTATTTTTTTGTAGTTGCGGTTTAATTAGCGATGCAAAGTTACAACTTTTTTGCGACAACGCAAACGCAAAACTGGTTGTTGTGTTTCTTTCTTCGGGGAAAATGAGTAATTTTGCAGTTGAAAACCATCCCACAAACAAAAGATGACCCTTCAGCAACTCAAATATGTGGTGGCGGTGAACCGATACCGCAACTATGCCCGCGCCGCTGAGGCCTGCTCGGTGACCCAACCCACGTTGAGCGCTATGCTCATGAAACTGGAAACGGAACTTGATGTGCGCATCTTTGAGCGTACCAGAAAAAGCGTCGTGCCCACTGCGGCGGGCGAGAAAATCATAAAACTGGCCGAGAAGACTCTGGCCGATGCCGACCGCATCCATGGCGTGATCGACGAGGAGAGAGGTGTCGTGGCGGGCGAGCTGAAACTGTCGATAGGTCCCACGATTGCCCCCTACATTATGCCTGACTTTATCTCTGCCTACACGCATGAATACCCCGACGTGCAACTGATGGTCAAGGACATGAAGGTGTCGAGCCTCATCAATGCTCTGCTCGACGGCAGCATCGATGCCGGCATCGGCCTGTCGGGACACACGCGCAAGGGCATCAAGGAGATTCCGCTTTACGTCGAGCCCATTGAAGTATATACGGTGAAGCGCGACGACGTGAGGAATGACTTCTTGTGGGTGATGAAGGAAGCGTTGAGCCTGCGTGAGAACACCTATGTCAACTATGTGGGAGACGCTAGGGTTCACCACAGTTACGAGGCCACAAGCGTGGAGCAGCTCGTCCGCATGGTTGACCTTGTGGGAGGGTCCACGGTGATACCGCACATGCACCTGCGCTACCTCTCCGAGGCCCAGCGTAGAAATGTCGTGGAAATAGACGCTGCCCAGAAGTCCTACCGCACGATTTCGCTATATCTGAAAAACGTGAGCGGCAAGCAGCTTCTCATTGATAGCATGCTTGCCGTGCTCCGTAAAATCATCCCCGCGTCGCTGGTGGTTGGGTAGTGACGCAATCAAGTGAATCAATAACTAGACGGAATGGGTTCGTTGCCTGTTGCCGTCTTCTTTTTGGGCGGTGGAGGCACGCTTCCCTTGCTGCGTGAAGGGGGAGGGGGCACAGCGCCGGTTTTCTCGGCGACCTCGGGTTTTGCCTCTGTTGCGGGTTCCTCGGTTTTCACCACAGGTTTTTCGGCCTCGGGTTCGGCGACAGTCTCGCCAGCAGGCGGCGCGTACTCGGTGTAGGCGCTAGACACGTCGGCAGGATTGTAATAGCTGTTGCTAGTGGCGGCAGCGTCATCTTGCCCGTTGGCAGTGGTCTCTGTGCTGTCTTGTGCGGTTGCCTTGTCCTGATTGTTGAGGTTGGTGGCCTTGCTGCTGGGGGGCGCGATGCTGTCTTGCTGCTCGATGTCGTCGTCGGGTGCAGTGTAAGGCCAGAAACTGAAGTGAGGCTCGGTGAAGTGCACGGCAGTAGCAGCAACAAAGTAGAGTGCCACGACCGCCACGATGCCTATCACCGCCTTGACGGCAGTGCTGCGACCCTGGGGGACTTCTTGGTCTTCTTCTTGCTCTTCCTCCGGTTCTTCCTCCGGTTCTGGTTCTTCTAGAGATTCTATATTTTCTAGATTTTCTAGCGGTTCTAGCGGTTCTGGTTCTTCTTGAGATTCTATATTTTCTAGCGGTTCTAGAATTTCCGGGTTCTCGGGGACTGGTTCTGGTTCATGCTCGGGCTCGGGTTGCTGCACGGGTTCTTCGGCGTTGAGAAGTGCCTCGACTTCGTCGGGTGTGTGGCCGGCATCGCTGAAGATAAATCGTTTGAGCTCACGGGCGTGGCGGGCGGTGACTACACCGTCCTTCTCCATCTGTCTCACTCGGTTAAGCAAGTCTTGTCTTATCTCGTCCATGTGTGGGATGTCTTTTGTGTTTGTTAGGCAAAAGTACATCAATTATGCAACACTAGCAAGAAAATGATGTAATTTTCTTTAAGGAGGGTTCTGTGAGGAGCCCGCTTTACTTGACTTCTTCGATGGAATGAATGCCGTCGCGGTTGATTGCCACGCGGAATCGTTGCAGCGTGGTGTTTCCGTCGTAGGCAAGTTGCAGCACGATGTTGACGTAGTAGAGTTTGTCGCACATCACCTTGCCCACGGTTCCGTCGTTGCGCATCACCTGCCTCATCACGCGCGGGTTGTCGGCCTTTTTGAGGAAGGTGTTGACGTTGAAGCGTATGATGTCGTTGATGCCGGCGGTCTCATAGGCGTTGGTGCCGTTGAGCTTGTCGCGGTTGATGTGCACAGCCATGCGGTAGAGCAGGATATTCTCGTCGCTCACGCGGTTCTCGGCTTCAATTAGTCGCTGCGTGTAGCGCACCCGCTTCACTTCCTGCGGCAGCTTATTGCTCGAAATGAAGTCCATGCCTTCCTTGATAGAACCTATCTTCTCGTCCTTGATGAGGATGTCGGCCTTGTTGTCGAAGAACTTGCTGCCTATGCGGTGGGCAAAGTAGTAGCGCGAGAGTTCCTTGATGCGGTCCTTGATCATGTAGCTGATAACAAGCACCACGAAGAATGGCAGGGTGAAGTTGCCAAAGAGCTGCTGGAAGTGGAAGCTCACCACCGTGGCAAACATCATAGCCAGGCCGGCGGCGATGCCCAGGTAGAGCTGCTCGACAAACTTGCCGTCTTTTCTCTTGGGCACGTCGAGGAAGAGGTCGCTATCCACATATTTTTTGAGCACGCTGTGACGGAACACCACGTTGCGATTCCCCTTGGGGTCGTCCTCTTTGAGGTTGGCGTAGTGTCGGCTGTCGCGATAGCGGTTCTCGGCCGTGATGCACTGTTGCAGCGGTGCAACGCTCATGCCCTTGTTGTGCATGTGGGCCAGCAATGCGGTGCAGTAATATTGCATCATGTTGCTCAGGTACTCGTCGCCATAGCGGTAGTAGCTCATCATCTCGTCGGTGATGGTGGGCTGGCTGATGACCAGGCGCAATTCGCGGTATTGCCGCAGCACTGTGGTGTAGTCCTTCACATAGTTCTGGCACAACTGGCTGGTCTCCTCGGGGTGCCCGTTGTGGTGCATGATGTAGTTGCATGCGTCGCGTGCAGCGCTGTGGGTGATGGCGGCAAACATCTTGATCTGGTACTCATACTCGCGAGTAGCAGTGCGTGTGGGAGCCGATGCCAGCGCGCTGAATGCGTCGCGCAGCTTGCACAAGGGAATGGCGTCGCCGTTCACGATGTCGTGAAGCAGGAACTTGGGGGTGATGAGGCGCACATTGCTCTTGATGTCCTGGTAGAACTGGCTCTTGGGGTAGGTTTCCTTGTTGATGTCGAGGCTATTAGGCACAAAGAACCACATGTAGGCCGAAAAATCGTTGTTTTTCAGTTTGCGGCGAGTGACAAAACTCGTCTTGAACTCAATAGAGTAGTTGTCGTGAATCTTTGTGTTAACCTCAATCATTTTTAATTAAAAGTTTAAGAGTTTAAGGGTTTAAAAGGGACTTCGAGAAATCGATATTTCGAAAATTCTTTTTAATCTCTAATCTCTAATCTCTAATCTCTAATCTCTAATCCCCATTAAAACCCTGGTGTGATGCCTTGCCAGTGGAGTCCTGTTGCGCCCCACAGCAGCACGAGTGCCCACGAAATGAGCATCATGGCAAAGCCGAACTTGAACGAATCTACCATGCTGTAATGGTTGGTGTTGTAGAGTAGTGCGGCGGGCTTGCTGTTGAACGGCAGCACATACACGTGCTCGATGAGCATTGCCATGGGCAGTGCAATAGACATGGGGGGCAGCTGGTAACGCTGCTCCACGCCCAGGGCAATGGGAACAAACACCATCACGCGCACGTTCTTGCTCTGGAACACCAGTGCCGAGAACATCATGATGCCGGTGAAGAGGGTGTAGAGCACCCAGTAGGGGGTGTCGGTGCCCAGGCCCATGCCGTCGAGGGCAGCGTTGACCATAGTGTTGGGCAGGTCGGTGGCGCTGAGGCCGCTACCCAGGGTGTAGGCTCCAGCCGAGAACAGCATGAGGTGCCAGGGTATATCTACATCGTTCCATTTCACCACGCCCACGCCGGGAAGAAGCGCGAGAATGGCTCCGATGAGTGCAACGATGGTTTCGTCAATTTCATGGAAAGTGCCCTTGGTGACCCACAGGAAGAGCACGAGCACAAAGATAGACACTGCTTTCCACTCCTCGAAGCTCATGCGGCCCAGAGCGTGAAGCTCGTCTTTCAGGCGGTCGAGTCCGCCTTCGATTTGGGGTACCTGCTCCTCCTTCTTCATGGGGAAGAACACATACATGCCCATGAGCACGCCTATTATCAGGATGAGCAGGCTCACGGGGGTGATTGCCATGAGCCAGTCGGCATAGCCGAAGCTCATGTCGGTGTAGGCGCCAGTGGCACCCACGATGAGAGAGATGGCGAGCAGGTTGGCGCCCGAACCGGTGAGGAACGAGCTAGCGCCTAGATTCACCTGGAAGAGGTTTTGGAGCACAAGGTTGCGGCCAAAGTTGTTGCGGTTGCCCTGCGATGCGCCGTAGATGGCACACACTACCATGAAGATGGGCAGCATGATGGTTGCCTTGACGGTGGTAGCGCTGATGAAGAGCGACAAGATGATGTTGATGATAAGGAAACTCCAGAGCACGCCCTTGGCACTCTTGCCAAACTTGATGACAAAGCCCAGTGCAAGTCGCTTGGCAAAGCGGGTCTTGACTAGCATGCTGGCAAGCACAAACGACAGGATGTTCAGCCACATCACGTTGTGACCCAGCTGGGCCAGAGCTGTCTTCTGGCTGGTAACCCCGAACACCACCACTGCGCACACGATGATGAGCGAGGTGATGTAGTTGGGGATGGCCTCGGTAATCCACAAGATGATGCCTGCTGCAAAGATGCCCAGCATGGCGTGGTTGGCAGTGATGAAGGCATCATTGCCGCCGTCGCCCATTTCCTTGAGGCGTTTCAGTGCCGACTCGCCGAGGGTGGCAAAGTCGAGATTGTCGATAAAGCCGATGGGCAGAAAATAAATCAGCACAAATGCCAGTATGGCAAGAGGACCACCTAGCCGGGCTAGCCACTTCTCAAACGAAGATTTCTCCATTTTGGGCAGTTTCTCGGCGCGGTAGTTGTTCATATCTAGCGGGTCAAAAGCCCCTTGTGCTATCCTGCTGGTTTCCTTTAAGTCAGACATAATATAGATTGGTTTTAAAGTGGGCTACAATCCTGTTGTAGCCCACAAAGAAAAATGCGTATGCAAAAAAATAGTTTACTTCCAGTTCTTATAAGGATTCTTCATGAGCATAGAGTTGAAGTACTTAGCGTCGCCAGTAACTTCCTCACCCAGCCAAGCGGGCTTGTCAAATGCCTCGTTCTCGTCGCTGAGCTCAACCTCGGCTACTGTGAGACCCTCGTTGTCGCCGTAGAACTCATCTACCTCAAAGGTGTGCTCACCAGCCTTTACCAGGAAGCGGGTCTTGTCGATAACGCCGGGCTCGGCGAGTTCGAGCAGTGAACGCACTTCCTCAACGGGGATTTCCTTCTCCCACTCAAAGCGAGACGCGCCGCTGGCGTTGCCTATGCCCTTGATGGTGATGAAACCCTTGTCGCCCTTAACACGCACACGCACTGTGCGCTCGGGTACTGAGCTAAGATAACCCTGGGTGATGCGAGTTTCCTTGAAAGCCTCGGCCTTGAAGTCACCCTTTACGAGAAACTTTCTTTCAATTTCTTGTGCCATGATAAATTTTGATTTAGTTAAGTGTGAAAATTAGTTAGCAAGTTCCTTGTCGCTCATGCCGATTACGCGCTTGATAGCCTGCAGGTAGTTGATGTTCTCAACGCCCTCAAGACCCACGTCGGCGAGAGTCTTCTTGATGTCTTCGATCTCGGTTGACTCGCTATTGATGGTAACCACCTTAGCACCGTTGATGAGCACGTTGCCCACCTCGCAGATGGTGTCGTTCACCATGTAGCCGAAGCGCTGCTTGTGCACGCGCACTGCTGCCAGGTCGGGGCAAGCCTTAACCATGGCGATGAACTCGTCGTAGGTGTACTCGTCCTTGTCAAGGGCGGGCATCTCTACCATGAATGCGGGGAAAACTTCCTTCTCAAGAACCTCCTTGCTGATAGGGAATGTACCCTTCATGAGGGGATTCCACTGCTCCAGGCCGTCAACAGTCTGAACATAAGTCTTGATGTCCATCTTGCCGTCGCGTATCTTGGTGTTGTTGATGTCGTTAGTGCGTGAGATGATGTAAATCTCGTCGCTCTCGCGCTCCCACACCTTCTCGGGTACGGGAACCGACAGGCGTGCCATGCGCTTGTGTGCATCGCAGAAGCACTGACCGAAACTACGGAACTCAAAGCGAGGCTTAGAAATCTCGCCAATCTTCATTTCTTCTTTAGCCATGATATAAATCTGTTTATAGATAAATTATATTATTTGGATTGCACCTTGCCTCGTGATAATGAGACAAGGCGCAACCTGTTTTTTTTAGAGCATGGGGAGGAGCTCGGTACCGTCAACGTTCTTAGCGCCGGGGCTCTTAGTATCCTGATAATACCACTTGCCATCGGCGTTGCGGCCCATTGAACCCTTGAAATCTACAGAGTTTGAAGTGTTGAAGTCATCGATAACCTTACCGTCGGGGTCGCAGATAGTGATGCGAACAGCCTTCTTACCTGAGAGACCGCTGTTGAAGATGTAAGCGGGATCGATATCGGCAGTGCCAGTTGTCCACAGCACGAGGTATTCACCTTTCTTGATAGTCATGCTGCCAACCCAAGTTTCGCCATCGAAAGTCTCGCCCACAGCATCCTTATACATCTTAACACCAGTGAGGTCGATGTCCTTGTCGCTGCCGTTGTACAGCTCGATGAACTTGTCGCTACCGTTGAGCTCGTTGAGTACGAGACCTTTGTAGCTAACCTTCTCCTTGCCAGCAACGAACTTAGCCTTAGCCGACTCGCTTTCCTTGCCAGCAACTGTCTTAGCAACTACATAGAAAGTAACCTCAGTGCCATCGGCCTGTGCGGGAATAGCACCTACATAGTTCTTGCCGCTAAGAGTCATGGGAACATCCTTGAATGTCTTGCCGTCGGTAGCATACTTAAGAGTTACACTCTCAACGTCAACGAGAGCCGATACCTTAGCCTCAACTACAGTTTCTTTACCCTTGAGGTAACCATCGTCGGTGCTGGGGGCAGCTACGCTTGCGTAGGGATAGGGTTCGTCCTTTACACAAGAATTTAATGAAAGAACAGCGATTGCAAGTAATACAATTGATAATATCTTTTTCATAATATATTTCTATTGTTTTATATTTTTATAATGTGGAAATCTCGTTTATGCTCTTGATTAGAAAGCGATCTGAGCACGGAACTCAAGCTGCTGGTAGTCAACACCAGCTTTGCCCTTAGCGTCAACAACCTTGGTATAGTCCTTGGTGGGCTTGCCATCAGCGTCATAACCCACGAGGAGCTTACCCTTGCCGTTAGCATAGCGGTCGTTGTTTACGAGACCGTAGTTCATAACGAGCTTCACGTTCTTGTGAGGATAGAAGTTGAGGCCAAACTGCCACATGCTAGATGCACCACCGTAGTAGTCCTTAGAGTTGAGGTCGATTGTCTGGTAGCGAACTGCGAACTCGAGGTCACCCCACTTCTTGCCCGGAGTGATGCGAGTGAACTTAGCGCCACCTGCGTCGTAGTTCTGCTTACCACCGAAGAGGAGGTAAGAAGCCTCACCATACCAACCGTCGAACCACTGTGTGTCCTTGTCGTTAACTGTGCGGTCGAGATAAGCACCGCGAGCGATGTAAGCACCTTCGAAACGGAGACCCTTGTAGAGACCAGCAACCTCGGCTGTGTAAGCAACCTCGTGATCTACGCCAGTGATTACGTCGGTGTCAACATATTTCTTGCGGTTGATTGATGTGGTGTTGCGAGTGCTGTAGCGCACGCAACGGTAGCCTTCCTCGGCAGTTGTCTTGGGCATGCGGTAAGAGAATGCGCCACCCACGTGCAGCATGAGGTCACCCTTGCCTCCGAAGGGGCGAAGAACGAGCTTGCCAGTGTAAGAAAGACCTTCGCTCTGACCAGCCTTGTTAGCATCCTCCGAGAGTGTCTGGAGTGTTTCGCCCTCAACTTCGGGACCAAATACGCCAAATGCACCCCATACGTAGGGATTCTCATAAGTGGCATTGATACCAAGGTGACGTGAAGGAGCCAGGTAAGTAACCATAGGACGTTCCATGAACATTAGGTAACGTGAAGTACTGTTACGGTTCATAGAGAAGTTCTCCTTGAAGTTACCGGCCTTGATTTCTAGACCCTTAACACCTGTGAAAGCTACGATCGCGTCCTTGAGCTCAAATGTACCGCGAGTGAAGTCGGCATCAATCTCACCATACCAGCTCTTACCGAGCTGAGCCTTTACAGCAAAGCGTGTGCGGCGCAGTGTGGCACCGTTACCAATGTGGTCAGCATTAAGCTTACCGTCGATCTTCTCGTCCTTAGTCCATTCGGGACCACCGAAGTAGAATCCTGCATCAACCTGTACACGGGTGTCAAACCACATCTTGAAACCATGATTCTTGTTCTGGAATACCATAACACCATCCTGGAATGATGCTTGAGCGGGAAGTGACTCTACCTTCTGACCATACTGATTGTACTCAACGGCCTCGTTCTCTTCGTTCTGTGCAGTTGCGCTCAGGGCAAGAGCTGCAGCAGAAAGTAATAAGATACTTTTTTTCATTGTCGTTAAATTAATTAAGTATTATTGAATTTTTTAAGTAATTTGTTTTTTTTGGTAATTAACAGCACAAAGATATATTATATTTTCTATTTGCCAAAATAATTTTGATTGATTTTATCTATTAAAAAAGGAGCCAAGAGTGTGCAAATTGTAATTTATGTGATTTATCATGCCGAAAATATTGCGAGTAACCTAAAAATTGCAGCTTAACAAGTAGCCCATGGCAAGGGCTGCGGCAAGCATAAGAAGGTAGAACGCATATCCCCACAGCAAGACACGGCGGTGAAGGTTACTGTAAATAAGCGCGATAACATAAACTGCCAGTGCCAGATACATGGGTTGGAAGGGCAAGATGTACCGGCTCACTCCGCCTGCACTGATGTAGGCGATGGCCATGGTGCACACCACGGGCCACCATGCCACCATGCCCACACTCAGTTTCTTGCGCCACGACACCAGCAGGTAATAGACGATGCTAAAGCCTCCGCACAAGTACCATCCCACCCTGATGCGGGGAAATATGGATTGCCATGTGCAATCTTCGGCACGCCACGGGAACGGGATGATGTACTGGATGCCACAGTTAAAAGGCAGGAAAAGGAGTTTTTTCCACACGGGCAGGTAGAAATATCCGTCCTCCCACCCCATATAGATGGAATGGACGTTGTCGTCCGACACGCCAAACGACTGTGTCATTGCTGCGCCTCCCACCACGTTATCAACCTGTTGCGACACATTGTAGGTGGTGGAGCATGCCATGCCCAGCAGCCAGGTGGCGCCAGTGATGCCCACCAGCATTGCCAGCGCGGGCTTGCGGTCGCGCCAGCGGGTGAGGGCAAGCAGCACAATGCCGAAGGCGGCAAAGTTGATATACTTGGCCCTGACTAGCGCGAGGATAAAACATGCCCCGGCATAGAGGGCTATACCCATGGCTGTGCGCCGGCGGGTGTCTTCGTCTTGCAAGATGAGCAGGCCCAGCATTATCATGGTCATGGACACATAGATGAGTGCTTCTTTCAGGATTACAATGCCTTGCGACAGGAAAAATCCGTGCAGGCACATCAGCGAGATGGCCATCGTGGCAGCCGTGGCAGGCTTCATGCGGGTGCGTCCCTTGACCAGCCTGGCGGCAATGCCTCCGCTCATGGCGATGGCTGTGATTGTGAGCGACATGTTCATTGCCACAGGCCACACGATGCTCACGCCCAGAACTTTCCATAGCGCCAAGATGATGAGCGGGAAACCGAAAAATGTGGTGAGGGGTTCGGGGCAACGTCCGTCGTAGTGGTGCAGCGCCCACCTGTAATAGCTGCTTGGGTCGCTCTTGAGTGCGGGCATTTCGAGCGTGGCGCCGCTGCCGAGCGATACCGACCACATATAGTCGATGGCGCTTGCTGCCAGGATGAGCGACACAGCGCACAAAGCCACTGCGGAGCCCGGCGACCACCACGAGCATCGCCTTGCCACAGCGTAGGGCAGCGCAAAGGCAACAGCAAGCGACGTCACGATGCCAAGCCCATCGGCAAAGCCAAAGGCATTCACCGTGATAACAGCAACGACAATCGCAACAAGCGACAACCCTATGTAGCAATAACGGAACATAATTCTAAAAAAGAACCCCGAAAAATCGAAATATCGAAAAAATCCTTAATCCTTAATCTCTAATCTCTAATCTCTAATCTCTAATCTTTAATCTCTAATCTCTAATCTCTAATCTTTAATCTCTTATCACCCCCATTTCTTGAGGTGGTAGCGATAGGTATGGCCGTTGGTCGAAGGCAGCGTGAGCACGAGGTCCTTGCCGCTGTGCGACTCCACCTTGAAGCGGTTCACGGCGTCCTTGCTCATGTCGATGCCATAGAGGTGCACCCACACGAGTCGCTCGTCGGGGAAGGTGACGTTAATCTCGTTGCCGAGGTCTTCCCAGCGGCCCACGGTCTGCATCTCGGTGTGCAGTTCATCGGTGTAGCGCAGTTGGAACACCGTGCTCTGGAACTGGAAGAAGTTGTTGCCCATGTAACCGTCAATGGGACTGCCGTCCATATCGACCTGCTCCACGTGCCATGTGCCGAACCACAGGCCTATGTCGCCGTTGTTGTGTGTGCACGATGTCATTGCGAGCATCGATGCAACCATTATCACGAGTGTATAGATAGTCTTTTTCATCATTATTTCTTGCCTAAAGTGAAGTTTCCGCTATATTTTACCACGAGTTGTGCACCCACGTTGTTGCCAGTGAGAGTGCCGTGGTCCATTGCCAGGCGCAGGCTGGCTGAGAGCCCATTCAGTTTGCTGTCGTCGGGGGCATGCCACTGGCACTCGGCCATGAGCGAAGTGGCTGTGACCGGCTCGATGCGGGGCACAAACGGTGTTCCCCACGACTTGCGGTACGATGCCATGACGCGATATTGCCACAGACCCAAGCGGTCGATGTCACCGCGCACACCCACGTGGAAGCCGCGCATCATGTTGTCGGCAAAGCGGGTGTAGCCGTCAAGGTTGTAAATGGGGCTCTGTATCATGGGCGAACCGATGCTCATGCCCAGGTGGTGGTAGCCGTTGAAGGCATAGTTGTTGTAGTAGTCATCGGCACCGGTAGCCTTCTCGGTGAGAGGTGTGCCCTCGTGGTCGCTGGGAGCATAGTGGATGGGGCCGCTCTGGTTGGTAAAGTCAAAATACTCAACAACGATGCCCCTAAGGTGTGAGCCCCAGGCCAAATTGCAATACTCAATACCGTAGAGGCCGTCAAAGCCGTTGAGCTTGCCTATGCCCGAGCCGTCTTCCCAGGGCGACTGCCAGTAGAGGCGCACCTTGTTGTCGCGGTTAATGTTCACGTCAAGTGCCGCATCCCACGAGCCTAGGTGGTTGCCCTCGTAGTAGTTGTTGTCGCCCGCGCTGCCGCCACTGCTGGGGATAAGCGCCTTGAAGAACGCCTCGGCATTGGCCTTCTGCTTGATGGTCTCGGTCACCTTGCCGTTCTCGCGCACGACGCGTGTGCCGCCAAACTGGCAAGCCGCCTGCATACCCACGGTGAACGCAACGCGCTGGTCGGGCTTGGTGCGCAAGTACAGGTTCTTGTAGTTCATCCAGTAGCCAGTGGTGGTGAAGTGGTTAAACCGGTTGTCGTGGTTGTTGATCCAGTTCTTGTCCATTGCCTTGTAGTAGCCCACCTCGCCCTTGATTTGTAGCCATTTCTTGGTCAGGGGAATGTTCTGGAAATCAACGAACCCCGCTCTCAGCCCGGGCATGGGGCGTGAATTGCCGCTGCGGGTGAGGTCGCCGCTGCCGAGTTCGTTGCTCACGATTGCCGACTCGGGCGTGGGAGCCTGTCCCAGTGTGGCAAACACGCCGCGGTACTTGCCAGAGATATATGCGTGCTGCACCCAGGCGCGAGCCGGGTGCTGGGGATTGTTATATAGCAGCCCCAGGCCATCGACCCACGTTGCATAGTTGGCGGTTGAACTCCATCCTGCCACAAGGGTCATGCCAGCACCCCACGACAGGCGGTGGCTGGTGTCGAGATTGCGATACACTTTGCCAACAGCCAGAGTCGAGTTGGGCTGTGTGAACATGCCTTCTTGGTTGGCCATGATGTAATGCGGAGCCATGTCGCCGCTGCCAGCGTTGACTACTGCCCCCGCCTCGTAGTGTACCGACGTTGAGTCTTGCGCCACACCAGTGAGTGCAGCGGCAGCAAGCATGGTGATTATGAGAGATTTCTTCATATCTTATAGTTTCAGTTTATATGCTAAATAACGTTTGAGGTAATACAAGCTCGTCTTGAACGAGTCGATGTGGCGGCTCTTCTTGCCCTCGGCTATCTCGTTGATCTTGATGAAGATGCCTGTCTCCTCCACCTCGCCAAACTCGTGGTTGATGGCAGTGCCGAAGACCTTCATCGTGGGCGACAGCGCCATGTAGGCGTTGACCAGCGGCGGGATGTTGATGCCGTGCTTGCGAATGAAGGCGTTGAGCACCTTGTAGTCGGCCTTGAAATCATCGCCCTTGAAGAAACTGTCTCCTCCGGGGGCTACGCCGCTCAATGGCTCTATGGGAGTGACCAGGTGGTCGCGGTCGGGGAAATAAATGCGCAGGAACTCCAGCAGGCGGTCGCGGCACTCGCGGTCATAACTGGGATACATCGTCATCTTGCCGAAGAAATACTCAATCTCGGGGTGGATCACGCTCAGCGCACCCAGGCCGTCCCACAAGTTGTCGAGCGCATAGAGTGCCTTGTTGCCGGCACGCGTGCTCTGGTAGTCGAGGCTCACAAACGAGCGGCCCAGTTCGATGGTGCGGGGCAGGTATTCGTCGATAAACCGTTGTGAGAACTTAAACATGTGCGACATAGCAATGCGCAAGTCGCCACCCGCGTCGCGCACCATGTCGTTGCCCATGATGAAGCGGTAGCCCCCCACGATGTCACGCTTGTCGGGGTTCCACACCAGCAGTTGCTTGCAGGGAACCTCCATTGTGTCAAACTCGTCGATGTCGCACGCCTTCCCTGTGCCACCGCCGCCGGCACGGAACGCAATCTCGCGCAGGCGACCCAACTCGCGCATCGTGTGTGGCGCGCAGTGGGCATCCACCACATAGATGAGGTTGCCCGCCTTGTTGGTCTCGCGCAGCAAGCGCTCCTCGGTGAGCTCGGCCTCGATGAGGGCAGGGTTTACAGCATCAATAACGGTTTCATTCATAGTGCGGTGTTTTTTAAGTTATACACAATGTCGCGCAGGCGGGCAGCCTGGTCGAGCGGATGGGCAGTGTCGAGCGTGTCGCAGGCAATGGGCTTGCCCACGGTGATGTGCAGCGTTGCGCCGCGCTGCTTGAACATCTCGTCGGGCAGATACAGCATCTCGATGTTGAACTTGATGCCCAGGCGTTTGCGCCACTGCGCTAGGCGGTAGAAGAAGCGCGAGTTGTGCGCATCTACATGCACAGGCACGACATCCCGCTTGTCGCTCGCAGCGCGCATCACCACATGCTTGTTCCACCTGAGGTCGGCCACGGTGCCGTCGGGCATCAGACGCGAGCACAACCCCGCCGGGAACGTGAGCATCTGCTTGTCGCCGCGGTATTCGTCGTCGATGAGCTTTGCAGCCTCGCGCGACTGACGGCCGAACTTATTCACGGGCAGGAACACGTCGCCCAGGGGCTTCACCGCCATGAGCAAGTCATTGACCAGGAAACGTATGCGCCCGTCATAGCGCTTGCCCACGAGCGAGATGAGCGCAAGGCCGTCGAGACCGCCAAGCGGGTGGTTGGCCACAAAGACATAACGCTGGCCCGCATGCAGGTGCTCCATGCCAGTGGCATGCACCTTGATGTCCAGCTCATCGAGCACAAACTGCGCAAACTCCACGCCAGTCAGCCCATGGCTACGGCGCAGCATGTCATTAAACTCGTCCTGATGCACAGTGCGTTCAAGCCGCCTCACCACCCAGCCAGGGATGAGGCGGTAATAGCGTGCCGCACGATTGCGCAACACAGCGTCAACATCTATTTTCAGCACTTCGTCGCTCATTGTAACTTGCAAAGTTACAACTTTTTCACAAAGAATACAAATGAACGTAACTATTCAGCAATAGAACTCCCCGCGCGGATCTCACTGAACTCACTGATTTTTTCATTGAAAATATATATTTTGTGGATTTTTTAGACCTCAGGGAGGTCGTAACTTTGGTTAACCGCTGGTCGCAGACCTGCGGGCTGCCGGTGGGGGGTGAAGTATGACAAAACGCGCGGTTGAAGACCGCTACCTCGAAACGTGCAAGGTAGCGGTCTTCAACCGCAGTATAGTGTATCGCGTTTACCCTGCCCTGCCTTCGCTTGCGCTCAGTTAGGACAGGGTTATGTGCAGAACTGCGTTCTGCGTGTCGGCTTCCAGCCTCTCATTACAAAATCATGTGAGATCCGCGCGTGGAATCTGCAAAAAAAATCTATTGTAGTATAGTTACAACAGATTGCTCTGATTTAACTGAATAAGAAATTATTCTAATTATTTTAATTTCTTTCAGTAAAAACCAATCTCTATGGACTCAGTGGGAGATA
>NZ_JAZLLZ010000045.1:0-27936 GCF_045598405.1 Sodaliphilus sp. | reverse complement strand
GCAGGCGTCTGCTGACTTCTCAAGGCTCGTTGTTACTGCTTATCCGTGCGGGCTCGCCCTTGAGGCCTCCCCAGTTATGGACGCATTCTTTCCACCTTATACCCGCTTGATTTACTCCGAGAGTTCCGAACAGTTATAGGACTTTGTCTTGTTATGCAGACTTATCCACTCTCATAAGCCTTGGTATCAAGTTTCTGTACGTAGGGCCAGATGTTTGCCTACGGCTTCCTTCAGATTCCACCTCGCGGTGGGCACCCTTGCCTTCGGCTGTAGCCTTCCCACTGTTAGGGCGGCTTGGGGACTTGCACCCGTTAGAATACGTTCGTGCTGGGCGAACATAAAAAAAGCGTATTCTGCAAATTCAGCAAAATACACTTTCTTTAAGAATTGTTGTTCCTAAAACAATGATAGAAAACCTTTTACTTTCTTAATATTTTTTTACCGTTCTGGATCACGATTCCCTTGTAGTCCTCGTTTACACGAACACCGAACAGGTTGTAGGCATCATGTGTTCTGCTTTCAGAGCTCTGCAAAGAAGAAATGCCTGTAAAGTCTTCGTCTACCTCAATGTTGTCTAAAGCGAAGTAAGCAGGTGTGTTGAGTCCCCAACTACCAACGTCGCTACCAGAGAAATAGAATGTGAGCATTGTGACCTTGCCCAGAGCCGAGAGGTCAACTGTCTTCCAATCCTTCTGAACAACACCGTCCTTGCAGAGGTAGAACTCTACAATGTTATCTTCATCGTCATCAGCAACTACTGTCACCTTTAACCATCCGTTAGGATCGTTCTGAAGAGTATTTGAGGTGCCATCGCCGATTGTCTCTGAATTGAGGACGTAAGATGTGGGGCAAACATCCATAGATTTGATGACGCGAGGCTTGGCGTCGTTGAAATAAACGTAGGTATAGTCGCCATATACAACAGCGAAGTTCTCTGAACCATTGCTCACAGGTACAGCGAGTTGATTATTGTAGCTGCTATTTTCGATGTTTGCATCGATGTAGTTAGAGATAGCCACGCCGCCACCCCAGAAACAACCGTCCATGTAAAGGTCAGTGAGTTCAGAAGAGAGAGTAGTTTTCTCGTCGGTCCAGTTATAAGTACCATCGCCATAGAGCTGCGGACCCATATACTGAGGATTATCAATCTTGGAAGAGAAATAGTCACCTTCAAAGGTCACAACGTCTTGGGCGATAGCCGAAAGAGACACCAGGCAAACAGCCAATAGAGTAAAGATTTTCTTCATTTTATTTGCATTTAAAAAGTTTATGATGTTAGATGTTTTAAAAAATCGGATGCAAAGATACTGATTTTTAATAAAATATGCAATTATTTCCTATATTTCATCAGTTAATTTGTTGTGCTTGCCAATGACATAACGACCGATGCGGATTAATCCATCAGAGCTCAAAGTGATAGCCAATGGTTGGGCACATTTGAACCGCCTGGTTATAATCGTTTTCTCCTCCATATTATTTCGTCACTATGTATTTGTTGAGGTCTCTCACTTTTATTAGAATGGGAGTTCCTACTGGGGTTTCTTCGGTTGTATTCTCGAGTATGAGTTTTGCTAAATCTATAGCCATGCCGTTTTCCAACTTATTGGGAACGACATCAAAGTTATAGAACATATATACTCGATTGTTGTATTTCTTGTATGCCCTTTGCTCGTATGTATTTGAAGGAAGTCTCTTGATATTAAACGGATATTTCAGAGCTTTCATCCTGTCATAGTTGGCAAACTCAGGCGTACCTTTTTCCGAACCTAGCATGTTGTATATCTCGGTCACATAACGCTCATCTTCTTTGTAGATAATGAGATGTGAAACGCTCATATATTCATGGGTAGGTCTCACAGCACCCTCTACGCCGGTACCCATGTCCAAACGGATGTTGTACTTCCCGTTTGTGAATACCCAGTTGCGATGGTTGTCGGCACGAGTACAGCCAACCAAGACATAATCATCGGGCGGCAAACTTAATGTTGCCTGTCCCTCAACAGCCGGCAGCACCGTGTGCGGGTCTATGCCTATACCACACTTTTCAACATAGAAGTGCTTGCGCAGTTCGGCAAGCAATGCCTCGTTGTTGCCCTCTGGATCTTGCTTGTCAAGTGCCAGTGAGAACACTTCATCGGTTCCGAATGGAGTGTATATCTTGCCGAGCGTCTGCTGGAAATGCTCTTTCAAGTATGCCTTGGCATCCACATTGGGGTGTGCCTGCATAGCATAGAAGGAGTATTTCTCGGTGAGCATTCTCTGTATCTCGCTGCGGAATTTTTCACGAACGTTTTTCTTCCATGCATCTTTCTGCAGGCTGTTGTTACGGGCATACAGAGAGATGACATAAAGGAAGTTTACATCATAGTGGCAAATGAGCAGCGTATCGCGGTCGAACAAGCGGTTATCGAAGTGAGTGTTCTCGAAGTGAGTTTTCTTCTTGTCGGTCACTTCCACCTCGTCCTTGTAACTGAGGTCTTTGTTCAGCTTGGCGCTGATAAAGAAGTTCGGTATCACATTGTAGCCCTCGGTCACATCATCACGTAGTTTGGGTATGTTGCCAAAGTTCTTCTTGTCATATTGCAGTTCAGCATCATCACGGTCATCGTTCATGAACAAATTCAGGTTCCACTGAATGACGTTCCTCGCGTAGGTGAACTGCTTGTAAACCGACTCCTTGCCCACCTGGTTGCCACGCTTGTAATACTTGGAGTCACCGATGTAGTAGATTGGTTTGTCCTCATCATGCGTGGTTAAACCTTGGTAGCTATACATGTGGTCAATGCGCTTGCCATCGTCCTGCTCTTTGAGTCCTGCAGGGATGTTGCGGTCGCCCACAAGTTCGTCGATGATTGCCTCAAAGACTATGTTGAAGTTCTTCACGAGCAGATACTCCTTTTGCTCGGTGCTCACATAGACCTGACGCGCAGTGTCGAAGAAAGCGTAGCAAAGGTCCCACAGTTGGAGAGCCTTGTCACTGAAATACTTGTATTTTATCTGACGCAGGCGCACCTTGCCCATGCCGTTGAGGTAGGTCTTGAACTGCTTGCCGGTAATCAGCTGGAAATTGCAGTTGATGGTCACGGGGAAGCCGTAGTGCTCGCTGATGTAGTTCAAGATTGAGAAAAAGATGACAAGCAACTCCTCATCAAAGTTGATCTGTCTCTTTTTGTTCACCGGGCGCAGGTAGATGGCATCCTTGCCTTGCACGATGGCATCGGTTGTGGCAATGGTGCGTGTCCAGTTTATCTTATTGAAGCCAGCGTGCAGGTTGCGCAGCACAAAGAAGAAGAAATTCTGGTTCTCCTTGTTGAACTGCACAAGCGACAGCAGGATGTCGAGGAAGGTATTGCTCAGGTGCCTGCCTCCCTTGCCCACCTCGGCTATCTTCTTGTGATAGACGATTGAGGTCTGGTTTCGCTTGTCGTTGTGGAACACCACGATCGAGCGGTAAATCCACACAGCGAACTCATAGATGAAGTCCTTTTCCTGCTGCGTCAAGGGGTTGTGGGCATCGAGGTTGATAATATCCTCGGGGCGATACTTGCCGAAAACAAGTTCCTCCTTATCGTCACCTACCTCGAGCAGCACCTTGGGAAGAATAAACACGCAGTCACGAACGCTCTCGTCGGTATTGTAGAAATAGCCGACGTAGTTCACGCTGACGTAGCCCTCGACGTTCTCCAGGGCGTCAATTCCCTTGAGAACATCCTTCACGTCAGCTGCCGCGTACTTATATTCTTCAATTATGATGCGCATCTTTGTTATTCAAAAGTTACCTTGATATCCTCCTGCAGACCTGCAGCGATTTCGTTAAGAATGCGCTCCATGTGTCTGTGCAGCTTGAAGGTCAAAATCTTGTAGTCGTTGACGGTGCGCCATGCGTAGTTTGCAGGAGGTTCGGTTCCCACAACCTGCTGGCCATAGCAAGTGATGTTGAGCGGAGCGATACGCTCAACACCTATTTTCTCAATTGCCTTGACGTAGGTCTCGAGGTCATTCTTCTCACGGATTTCATCTCCGTCGTATATGATGGTCATACCCACCTTGTCGTTTCCGTCGGTCTCATCCTCGCTACTGGCAAGGTCAACTTTAAGGTTGTTCAAGAACAACTCCACCTTATCTTTTTGAACAACGGCATTGCCTTTCAGGTCGGCAGCATAGAACTTGTTGAAAGAAAGTTCGGTGCCGTCTTTATCCTTAAATATTGAACCCTCGAAACCATAGTCTTTGAACACATCGTTCCACAGATAGAACACCACCTTGCCCACGAAGGTCTCGGGAGTGATCACACCATCTTTTGCCTTGCAGAAGAAGAAACCGAGTTTCTTATCTTCTGACTGGGTTGCTTCGCCTATCTGAGCGTTAATCTTCTCGAGGAATGACCACCAGCTGTATTTGCTGCCATTGACATCAATGGTCCAGGCGAGTTCCTTACCTGCTTCATCACGACCTTGGGCGATGGGCATATACTGCCAGTCCCAACGGCGTTTGAAAGCACTGTCAATGGGGAACAAACTCTGGTCACTAGTATTCATTGTTGCCCAAATATATAGATTGCTTGGCAACAACAGGATATCTCCTTCAAGGACTTCCTTGACTACATCACGACCTTTGTAAAGTCCGTTGATGGTTTCTGCATCAGCAATTGAAAGACCTGCAAGGGCTTTCTTCAGTTGCTTCTTCATGTCCTTATCTGCATTAATGGGATAGTCAGAGAATCCCCATTCATTGCGGTCGAGCAGTTGGAACAGGTCACCGAAGATTTGAGCGCAGTTACCGCGGTTGATTTCTTCGATAACAAGGAACTGCTTCTTTGGGTCTGCCTCATTCTCGGCATAAAACTTCCATGCCTTAACGTATGCCTGCAGGAATGCCTGGTCGACAAACTCATAGACGATGCGGTCCTCTTTGAGGACAACGCCATCTTCTAAGATGGGATGTCCCGACATATCTCGCAAAGTAATCTGCTTTGTGGTCGGTTTATAAGCACCCACAAAAGTAGAATAATCGCTATCGGGGTGGAAGGTTGTTCGAATCACGCTCTCGCCCTCGGTCTGCTCATTGATAGCATGAGACTTACCAGTACCCGGCGCCCCATAATAAATCTGCTGCAAGGACTCGTTTAGATTTCTATTTTGACTTCTGGATACAGATGGAGTATTAACTATCAACTCTACTGCTTTAAGAAATTTGATATAAGTCGAAATAGCATTATTATACTGACCATTACCTAATTTTTTGAATGTCATTCCTGGTTCAGTTGGCAACTCATCAAGATTAAGCAATTCATTTTGTAGTTCTTTCACAAATGAAGAACTTTCATACTCAATTAAATTGTTATATTCTGGATGTAAGGATTTTATAATTTTGTCAATACGACCAAACTGTGAATAATTTTGCCAACTACCAGAAGAAGTCGTACATTGTCTTATAAATTCCTGATATAATTGCAATCGTTATGTACTATCCATATATTTGATTATTAATACATTATCTAAAAAATAGTTGAAAAATGTATATTGTTAACTAATTCTCGTCTGCTGGCAACCTTACGAAACTTTCTTGTTGTTTATTGTTGTCTCTCGGGAATTCAACATGCACAAGGTAATGTTTAGTTATGTAGTCGTTAATAAAGCATTCCGAACATCCAAAGAGGAATTATATTCAGTGCGCCATATTCGATGTCATCCTTGACTACAAATGCTTTTTCTACCCCTCGTATTTGTTTTTGCTTCTTGTTGCGTCCTCCAACTTCAAAGGTGTACTCACCGACACGGAAGTCTGATACATCAGATGTTATTGGGTCACTTACAACGCGTAATTGATTCATGAAGAAAGTCTCTCGAACATTCCCGATTTCTGCTTGGTCAGTCTTGGCAAGCACATAAATGAGGTTAGTATTCTCTAAATACACCTTGTCCACCTTGCCCAGGGAACGCACTCCACCCGTTTGGTCGCGAAGTTGTGTGATTAGACCTGCTTCTTCGATATACAGCAGATAGTCGGCTACATTATTGCGTGATACACTCAGTACCTCAGCCAATGTTACCATATTGGGTTTAAAAGGTACACTCTGGGCTATCACAGCCATGAGTCGTTTCAGTTTTCTTCCTGTAGAAATGTTCATGCTGGCATACTCAGGAATATCTGTTTCTAATGTTTTAGTGACTACCCCCATGAGTTTTTCTTCGTAATTATCCTCTAAGGCAAAGGGATAATATCCTTTCTCAAGGTATCTGCGGAAATACATTATTGGTCGAAAATTTGACTCCATTTCCACTTTGTGTTCCAACACTTCTTCCAATGTGTATGTCTTACTCTTGATTCCCTCAAAAAGTTCAAGGTACTCTCGAAACGACAGCCCATACATTGTATATTTCACTGCTCGGCGTGAAAGATCAGCCTTGACACCTTTATTGATGTCAAGAATTGAGGAGCCCGAGAAAACTACTTTAAGTTCTGGGTGATAGTCATAAATCAATTTCAATTCGTGCGACCATCCCTCATATCGATGCACCTCGTCAATACATAGGTACTCACCGCCCATCTTGCAAAACTCATCAGCAAGATCCACAAGTTTATGAGAAGCAAAATAAAAGTCTTCAGCATTCACATACAAGCATTTATTCACATCCAACTCCTCCTTGATGTGCTGCAAGATCATAGTTGTTTTACCAACTCCTCTTGCACCAACAATGCCCACAAGGCGACCATTCCAGTTCACCTTGTAGTACATATACCTGTGGAAAGTACTTTCAGTTAGACTCAAAAGTCTCTTATAGTTTTCTAATAGTTGTTGCATCGTTGCAATATAAAGTTTATATTATTAAATGCACTGTCATAGTGCATAATAACGGAAATTATGCACTATGACAGTGCATTTTTATCGATGTTTTGCACTATGACAGTGCAAAATTACAAAATTTTATGTAATAAAAAACAACCTTTGGCAAAAAAATGACTTTCCCTTTGCAAAAAACAGGGAAAACAGCGTAATATGAAATCGTAACTATACACCAATATCAATTTTACAGAATCCCCGCGCACATCTCACGAATAACACTGATTATTAACAACGAAAGGCTGAAAGCCGACACGCACAAAGCATCGCTTTGGGCACATAACCCCTACCGAAAGGAGTGCAACGACTGCCGGTGGGGGTGTAAAGTGTGACAAAAGCGCGGTTGAAGACCGCAGTATAGTGTATCGCGTTTTCCCTGCCCTGCCTTTGCTTGCGCTCAGTTAGGACAGGGTTATGTGCAGAACTGCGTTCTGCGTGTCGGCTTTCAGCCTCTCTTTGTGCCTTATACTTTGTGCGAGAGAAAGATTTCAGTAAAGTGGTGGGGACTCCACAACCATCTCTTTATGCTTGGCCTATAACAAGATAGGATTATTTTGCATTTACACGCACAGGTCTTACCGTGAGACCCTCGTATCGGTTAGACACGTTCCAACTAAGACTATTTTCATAGACTGACAAGTTGCAAGGCAAATCGGCTATGCCCGAGTAGAGTTCTCGTGCCCAGCAGTAGCCGTAAGTGCCATCGCGATAGTACTCATTACCGGTGCGGTAACCGGCAGCAGGAATGAAAATGCTGTTGCCATTGCTCCTGCTTGTTATCTTGCGACCAGAAACGCCGTTCACTGTCACCCACTCGGTAGTTGTGTACCCGGTATTGGTAAGGTCCCTTACCTCCTGGAGGGAGGGCATGCGCCACTCATCGCCCCAGTTAGCAGTCGCGGCATCGTCCATGGCTTCAAGAACGGTAATGCCGTCGGGCGATGTGCCCAACTCGGGATCCCAGTATATAGTGCTTGTGCTATACTTAGTCATCTTTTCAGCACTGCCGTTGCAATACTTGTAGTTTGACCAGGAGAACTTGTGTTCCTCGTCCTTGGTGTAGCCTGTGGTCTCGCCCCATGCGAAGTTTAGGCCGTAGTCCTCGGGCTTCTCGGCGCCCACGTTGCAGGTAGCCCACAGCACGCCGCCGGGGAGACCCAGGTCGACATATTCATGTGTCTCGGGCACGTCCTTGCCCAGGACGATATTGATGACAATGTTGATGTCGCTCACATCGGTTGTGCCGTCACCATTCACGTCGGTATTGCCCGGGCCGCCTTTACCCAGAACCTTGTTGATCACAATATTGATGTCGCTCACGTCAACAGTATTGTCGCCATTCACGTCACCCCTCACCGCAGCGGTGGCCTGCAGACAGCACACCATAGCCAAAAGCAAAAATATTTTTTTCATACTAATTGTTATTTATTAATGCAATACAACTGCAAATATACAACATTTTTTTTGTATTAACCACCATAATTCATTAACGAACAGACATTAAAAGAGGTAGTCCATGCATTTTGCGACACCCACTTTTTATATAGTTCAGGGTCTAATAGTATATCATTGCCTATTTTTATGCATCTGAATATCTGCTATAAAAGCCCTTTATATAATTGTCCTCTATAGATGTGTGGCGACTGCCCTTTTCGGTTAATAGAAAAGTCTATTATTGTCCCAGCAGGATTGTTATGACCACCGAAACCTTTTTCTATCATCACATTCAGATTTCTACAGATAGACTCATTGATGCATTCAAAGACAGCAAAATATTTGCAGTCTTTCCCTGTTTTTGAGAAGTCGTCTTCCGAATTTGGGGTCTCTATGATTTCTTTTGCTTCTTCTTTTTTTACATAATTATTTCGCCCAGGGTGATAGGGCAAAGCAGGTTCTTCCTTTTCCCAGCACTCACACTTTACTGCAGGTTCATCTTCTAGTTCGTAGAAAACGAAACCCGCTTGCTGATATTGCCCGCAATATCTTGCAGCACTTTCTCGGGAAATGTTAATCACTGCGCATGAATATTCTCTCTGCCCTTCCCATTGATCTATTAATGGTATAGTCACATAATTAGCGCCTTTCAATAATTTATTTAGCTTTCTTAAATTAACGTCATTTTGCGCAGTCATTAAATCAGGGGTTGAAGATGTAAACACTGCTATAGTTCTTATACCTTGATATCCACTTTTACCCTTTCTGAATGCATTGATGATGTGCTTTTGCGTGCGGTTTTTCGCATTAACAGAGTCATCACTTAAGACACGTGATATACTCTCTCTGATGATTTCTTCTATTCTATTGTTCATTTCCTTAAACGTTTCATGTCTAGCTTTGAGTGCTCTTTTGAGAACCCTCCGTTACTGCAAATATACACTCTTTTTTCTAATTGCGGTAAGAAACCGGAAAAAAAAGTATAAAATTGTTATCATTTTTTTATACGTATATTTGCTATTGATATGTCAAGAGTTTGGTATACTTTTGCACCGTCAATGACACAGAGAGTTATTGAATCATTAACAACTAATTTTATATACATTATTATGAACGTGATTTCAAAAGAAATGCTTGAGAACTTTAAATCAGTGCTGAACAACGGGGTAGAAACAATCACGAGGCTTGCCGAGCAAGGTTACGAAACCTTTGAGCCTTTCAACGATATTATCGTTTACAAAAAGGACGGGAAGGAAGGGCTCATCTGCCTTGGTACTGATATCGTGACCGATGCCATCTTTGACAAAACCGACTTCAACGAGCGCGAGATTGTCATGGCACAGTACGAAGGCGAGTGGTACTTCATTGACGAGAACGGCAACCTCACCGCCAACGAGGACGACGCCTTTGTCTCGGCAAGTCCCAGTTGAGACGGTACACCACCACGAAAAAGACATACCCATAAGAGACTGAATATGGGGAACTTTATCGTCATATCAAAGTCGTCTGAATTTTTCAACAGAATCAAGGTCTAACCCTATTCTTTCGGCCTTTGCGGGATTAGTTCGCAGAGTGGAGATTAGGGGTGGGACTTTTTCTTGTGTCCTTGCGGGGATTACTTTTTTGTGCATTTTTGCTCGTTATTGTAAAAATAATGACCACCTTTGCCATGTGATTTTTAAAATAATTTTTATGAAGAAATATTTTCTGTTTTTTGCCCTAGCTCTTACAGCTGCTCTCATGGCTAATGCACAGGGGAAGAACTACATGAATGTGCATCAGCCTGACGGCGAGGACAAGAGTTATGAAGTGACCCCCGACCTCAAGGTGACATGGGGTGCTAAAACCGAGAAAGAAGAGAACAAGGAAGATGGACACCGCTATGTTGACTTGGGCTTGACATCTGGACTGAGATGGGCTGCCTGCAACATCGGAGCCGAAGAACCTTGGGACTATGGCCACTACTTCTGTTGGGGCGAGATGGGTGTGAAAGATGATTACTCTCTTGCCAACTATGCCTACAAGGACAACCCCACCGAGTTGCCCCAGGACAAGGACGTAGCCCACCTGAGCTGGCGCGGATACTGGCGCATGCCCACGCGTGTAGATTTTAAGGAGCTCATGGAGGAGTGTACATGGACCTTTGAGCGCAACTATCACGGCACCCACGGCTATGTGGTGACAGGTCCTAACGGAAACTCCATTTTCCTTCCTGCCGGCGGACTGCGCAATGGCCTCAACCTGGTCCTGGACAATGAATATGGATATTTCTGGTCGTCATCGATCATCAATCAGGACCATACCCGTGGATGGATCTTGAGATACAACAACGCCACCATTGACAGGGTTGACGAGCTGCGTCACTGTGGATTACCCGTCCGTCCTGTTTTACCCAAACACGAATAATAAAACAAAGTAACTACTCAGCCGGCGCTTTTTTGAGGATTTATCCTCCAGGGATTAAAATAATTTCTTTGTTTATATTTTCTTGCTAAATATTTAATTTATAAACGATTAATTATTCTAATTAATTTAATTTCTGAAAATTTCAATCTGCGTCATCTGCGCGAGAGAATACCATAGCTGAGTAGTTACAAAACAAAAAAGTAATATTAAATAAAAAGTTTAAAGACATGATTAAGAATTTATTATCGATGGCACTGCTCACAGTGGCCATGGGTGCATGGGCACAAAGCGTAACTACCACAAAAATGTATGTACAGTCACCGGATGGTACAACACAAGTATTTACTGTAGCTGCCGACTCTAGGGTTACATGGGTACAGGAAGAGCATGAGTACGTTGACCTGGGTCTCCCCTCTGGCACAATGTGGGCTACCTGCAATGTGGGAGCCACAGAACCTACTGAACCCGGAGATCTCTTTGGCTGGGGCGAGACTTCTCCCCACTACACTTCAATCACCTATAAACCCGAGTTTAAGATTGAGTGGAAAAAAGCCATGCAATTTGGCTACAGTGCTGAAACTTATTGGAACGCTATCAAGGGAGATGATGGCCAGTATCATGATCAACATGAATGGAGTGTTCTTCCTTATGACAAAGAGACCTTGCTCTTGAAGCCAGAATATGACGCTGCCCATGTAAACTGGGGCGGTGAGTGGCGCATACCCACCCTCGACGAAATGCAGGAGTTGATGGACAACTGCTACTGGTCATATATGGAAGATTTTGAAGGATCAGGCATGGCAGGATATCTGGTAACAAGCATGATCGAAGGATACACCGACAAGAGCATTTTCCTCCCCATATCAGGCTACATCAACCACACTACGTATTCTAATACGGCTACGGACTATTGGCTCGCCAATTATAGTACAACATTCGCTGACAGTGGTGAATACAGAAAATGCCAGTCACTGCAACTTTGGGCCAAGAGGCGTCAAATCGACCCTGCGATGTACCGTCATAATGGCGAACCCGTGCGCCCCGTCTTCACTAAGAAAAAATAAATAACTCTAAATTAAATAGCAGAAACTATGATTAAGAGAATAATATTTGCAGCTGTGTGCATGCTCATGGGAGCAACTGCAGCATGGGCCGAGGGTGAAGAGATTAATGCACTGCGCCTGTCGCTTAACGAAGGTACTGACACTGAAGTGCTCTTCACACATTCGCCCGAAATCACCTACCGCGACGCCAACACCATGGTACTCAACTATGGCAGCGGCACCGAGGAATTCAACATCAACGGCATCAAGGAGATGGTCTTCATCCACAAGGAGGACACTCCCACTGCCATCACCGACATCCTCAACGAGCAGTTCCCTGCCGCCAACAAGGCTGTAGAGGGCATCTTTGACCTGAATGGCGTGAAGTACGACCGCATCACCGAACCCGGCATCTACATCGTCAACGGCAAGAAAGTGCTTGTAAAATAACAAAATACTAAACTTTAGCATTTGATACAAAATATTGCTAATTTATTGTCCGGCAGGACAATACCTGAATAACCCCCACCGCCACGTTCGGCGGTGGGGGTATAGTATCAACAAGCAGATGCGTCCAGTAGGACGCTAATCGGAGCAAATAGGTGAAATTCAGATGGTTCCATATGCTAAAGTTGAGTAAAATACAACTTTCGCAAGTGGGTATTTCGCTGAGTTGTAATGTTACTATTCAGCAATAGAATTTTGCAGAGTCCCCGCCCAGACCTTATGAAAATCTTTCTCTCGCACAAAATCATGTGAGATCCCCGCGCGGATAAAAATCTATTGTAGTATAGTTACAACAGATTGCTCTGATTTAACTGAATAAGAAATTATTCTAATTATTTTAATTTCTTTCAGTTATTATTAAATCAGTGTTATCAGTGAGATCCGCGCGGGGATATTACTCAAAATACCATTGCTGAATAGTTACGGGTTCTATTAATTATGAGAAAAGATAAATTTTTATTTCGGTCGCTTTTGAGCCTGTTTTGGTATCTCCGACGGTCTCGACCATCGGTTACGATGCAGTGTAACGACTATGTCGTTATAATAAAATCTACTCAAAACATCTCTCAAAATCGCCTCGACAAAATTAATAGAACCCACCTTTAATGCAAAGCAGATTAAGCTGTATTTTGTCCTTCATGAAGTTCCCCTTGTGTCATATCTCTGTGTTCTCTGTGGGCGAACGATGGGATCCGCGTGGGAGAGCTACAAAAAAAGTCCTCCCCGCCGCCAAGGCGAGGAGGTGGACTTTGGCTCATCGGAGTGCGTCGGCCGATTGGAAATTGGAATACACATTATAAAGCACAAATACGAAAGGTGCCGCGCACTGATTGGGTTCCGATGTAGCAGAAAAATTACCTATGTCTTTTTGATATTACGATTCGTTAAACTTTGCATTAACTTTCGATGGTGCAAAATTACTTGTTTCGCGCACGCGCTGTGGGGCTTTTGCGTAAAAAAGAGTGTGTGACTTCCGACAAAACGCGTCTAATTTGTGGAATTTCCGTTTTTTGGACACGATTTTATAAACAAATTTTTATTATCTTTGTGGGTGAAATCAAAAAAACTCTACTCATGAACAGATTGCTCACATCGCTGCTTCTTATCGTCGTGGTGGCCGTTTCAGGCCTGCAAGCGGCACCCGTAGTCCCCGACAGCATGATCACCGAGGACGGTTTGTACTACTTCCTGTTTACCGAACCCGCTAAGAGCGAGTACATCATGAGTCAGCTGCGCCAGCGCGGTGCCGATGTCAAGGGGCACAAGCTGAGCGCAATGGACCTTGACTTCCTGGAGGGCGACATGAACTATAACACGTCGCGGCACATCACAGCCATCCATTTCTATAAGGAGGCGATTGCCGCCGCCGAGGAACAGGGCGACAACGACAACACCTTTGCGCTGCTGCACCGCCTCATCTCGTGTTATGACGCCACGGGGGTAATCTCGGAAAAAATGAAGACTGCCGAGAAACTGCACAAAGCGGCACTGCAAGAGGGCAACAAACCCATGGAAGCCATAGCGCTCTTCGAGATGGGCCTCAGCCTGTGTTACCAGGGCAACCGTGCCGGCGGCATTGAGAAGATGAAAAATGCCAACAAGCTGATGGAAGCCAGCAACTACCGCCGCAAGTGCGACAACCTGCGCTACGAATATGAAGGACTTGCCATCGAGCTGTGCAAGGCCAAGCGATATGACGAAGCGCTGGAGATGTGCGACCGGCTCAAGAACCTCGTGGGAAAAGTAGATAAAGACCTCAAACCCATGAAAAACGAGGCTGAGATACAGGAAATGACACTCCAGTCGCTGCTTGCCACGCTCTACACCCTTGCCGGCCGACGAGCCGAAGCCGACAAGGCATACGCCCGCTTCACCGAACTCGAAAAGATCGTGCCCGGCCGCAGCCAGGGCATCTACGGCTATCTTGCCGAGTCAAAACGATATGACGAGTTGCTCGAGCGCACCCGCACGTTTGTCAACGAGGCGGTGCACAGCGGCGACACCATCAACAGGCGTTATGCCGCCAACCTTGGTTCGATGGCCGTTGCCCTGGAGGGCAAGGGCGACTACCGTGCTGCCCTGGAAACGCTCAACCGCTACAACGTGATACGCGACAGCCTCACGGCAAGGGATATGCAAGGCCAAGTGGCAGAATTCAACGCCGTGTTTGAGGTGCACGACAGCAGGACCGAGGCCGAGCTCTACTCATCGCGCAGCCGCATGTATGCCATTCTTGCCATCCTGGGTGCAGTGCTCGTGTGCGCGCTGGTTGCCTATATAATAAAGGTGAGACGTTTCAACAAGTTTGTCCAGAACAAGAACAAGGCGCTGGTGCACACCATCGCTATGCTGTCGCAAGCACAGAGCGACACTCGCCTGGCGTTGCAGCAGCACCAACCCGCTCCCGTGCCGCAAGAGGAAACCGCCGAGACCCATCAAGACGCTGCGGGCGAGGCTCCAGAGCAGCCGTCGGCCGAAGCTAACCCCGCCAAGGACGAGGAAAACCGCAAGACATTCATACGCATAGAGCAGGAAATCATCACCCGTCGTCTCTATGCTTCAAGCCTCAACCGCGAGCAGCTTGCCAAAGAGCTGGGCATACCCAGGGCGCAGTTTGCAACGCTGTTCCGTGACTATGCCGGACTGTCCTACACCAAGTACATGAACCGCCTGCGCCTGCGCGAAGCTGTGAAACTCATGCGCGAGAACCCCAATCTCACCATTGACGCGATAGCCGGCGAGTGCGGCATGAGCAGGCAGCTGTTCTACATGCTGTTCCGCGAAGAATACGGCATCACCCCCACCGAGTTCCGCGCAGCGCAGAAGTAGTGGCTTTTTCGCCCGTTTTGCCCGTTAGGCAAGGCGATATAAGGGCAAATGAGTGGAAAATTGAAAAAAAAATGTGATTTATTTTATTTTTAGGCAAATATCTATTACCTTTGCAAGTCAAAATGTATTTACTGCATAATTACGCAAAAAATTAAAAGAACATATAGAAATGGCAAAGAAACAAACTGCTCCCGCACGTACCACACTTGAAGAGGTTAATGACTCGCTGACTGGTACCGCGCAAAAACTTGAGAAAAACAAAAAAGTCCTCACTTGGGCTGCTGTAGCACTGCTAGGCCTCGTGGCCCTTGGCGCTGCTTACTATTACTTCGTTCACATCCCCAACAAGGAGAAAGCAACCGAACTGGTGGGCAAGGCCGACCGTGAGTACATCCTGATGAATGACACAGCAAACGCTCTCAAAGACTATGAGGCTGCTGCCGGCGACATCGACCGCGCTGCTGTCAACGCTGCTATCATCCTGTATCAGCAGGGCAAGTACCAAGAGGCTGCTAAATACCTCGAGGACTACTCGGCTGCAGGTACTATCGTGGGTCCTGCTTCACAGTCACTGCTGGGCGACTGCTACGTCAACCTCAAGCAGCTCGACAAGGCGGTAGGCGCATTTGACAAGGCTATCAAGCTGAGTGACGACAACGAGCTCCTCGCTCCCGTGTTCATGCGCAAGAAAGCTACTGTGCTTCACGCTCAGAAGAAATATGTTGAAGAGGCCGACCTCTATCAGAGCATCAAGGACAACTATCCCGCCTTTGCCGAGAACTATGGCGTGGATAAGTACATCGAGCGTGCTAACGCACTCGCCGGAAAATAATTTCGTGACTAAACAACGCTAACAATACACGCGGGGACTGTGAATGAAAACACGCCCCGCGTTTTTTACAGGTGGGGTTCCCACCGTCAAAAAACTCAATTCCTATGAAACCGATCTATAAGAGAATTTTGCTGAAACTCAGCGGCGAGTCGCTGGCGGCCGGACAAGGCCATGGTATTGACCCTCAACGCGTAGCCGACTATGCTATGCAGATCAAGGAAATCGTTGATGCAGGTGTGCAGGTAGCCATCGTGATAGGCGGCGGCAACATCTTCCGCGGCCTCTCGGGCGCAGCGCGTGGCGTGGACCGCGTGAAGGGCGACCAGATGGGCATGCTTGCCACCGTGATTAATTCTCTCGCGCTGTCGAGCGCCCTCGACGCAGTGGGTCAGCCCTCGCAGGTGTTCACCGCCGTGAGCATGGTGCCCATAGGCGAGCATTACAGCAAGTGGCGCGCTATCGACGCCATGAACCAGGGCAAGGTGGCCATCATGTCGTGTGGCACAGGCAACCCCTTCTTCACCACCGACACCGGTTCGGCGCTGCGTGGCATCGAGGTTGAGGCCGACGTCATGCTCAAGGGCACACGCGTGGACGGCATCTACACTGCCGACCCCGAGAAGGATCCCACTGCGACCAAGTTTGACCGCATCAGCTATGACGAGGTTTATGAGCGCAATCTCAAGGTGATGGACATGACTGCAACCATCATGTGCAAGGAGAACAACCTGCCCATCCACGTGTTCAACATGGACGTCGTGGGCAACCTGCGCAAGGTCCTCGCCGGCGAGAAGATAGGTACCGTGGTGTATTGAGTTAAGGTCGCTAGAAGCTCAGGATAAATAACAAAAAAACTAAAAGAAGACTTGATGAAAGTCACGTTTGTCACGCCGCCGGTGCTTGTGGGGAAGCGGCCTGCCGAACGATCGGCGGGTTGCACTCATGTGGTGTATCCCATGCCCAACATCTACGAGCTCATCGTAGCTGCCGTGGTGGAGGGCAAGGACGGGTGTGATGTGAGTTACCGTGACTTCTCTCACCATTGCGACGACCGCGAGTGGCGCCAGTGGCTGCGCAGCGACGACAGCGACATCTACATGGTGTGGATGGTGAACCTGTCGCTCGAGGGCGACCTGCTGGCAACTGCTGCTGTGCACGAGTTGCGTCCCGAGGCCTATGTGGTTTTTCTGGGTCCCGGGGCGACCTATTTCATACGCAAGACGCTTGTCCATGCCCGCAACATCGTGGTGCGTGGCGAGCCCGAGGCCACGGTGAGCGAGCTCGTTGATGCCCTAGCTACGGGCAAGCCGCTCGACGCCATCGATGGCATCTCTTATCTCAACGCCTCGGGCGAGATGGTGAACAACCGCCAGCGTGCCCTCATCACCGACCTTGACACGCTTCCGTTCCCCGCCCGCCACCTGCTGGGCGAGCGGCGTTACCACAACCCCAAGCTCAAATGTGACGGCTACACCACCGCCCTCACGTCGCGCAACTGCCCGTTCAAGTGCATCTACTGCGTGCCCAGCAGCCTCACGTTTGCCCGTGAGATAGAGCACCGCAAGCACAACGACGGTCGCAAGCCGCTCATCACCATGCGCTCGGTTGAGAGTGTGGACCGTGAGATGCGCATGCTGCACGAGCAGGGCTACAAGGCAGTGGGCTTTGTCGATGACAATTTCATCTGGAACGAGGAGCGCACACGCGGGTTGTGCGAGGTGATGCGCCGCTACGGCATGGTGTGGGGCTGCCAGGCTAGGGTAGATGCCATCACGCCTGCCATCGCGCAGATGCTCAGCGAGAGCGGATGCCGCTACATCGACCTGGGTGTGGAATCGTTTGACGACGAGATTCTCGCCTACATAAAGAAAGGAATCACCAGCAAGCAGATATACGATGCCATCGACACGCTCAAACGCCACGGCGTGCCAGTCAAGCTCAACATCCTCATAGGGTGCTGCCCGCTGGAGACACGCGAAACGGTGCGTCACACCCTGCGCGAGGCCAAACGCCTCAAGGTGGACCAGGTGATGTTCAACATTGTGTCGCCATTCCCCGGCACCGAGTTCTACAAGCTGTGCAAGGAGAACGGCTGGCTGGCCACGGGCAAGTATGAGCCCACCGACGTGCAGCGCAACAGCATCGTCAATTTTCCGCACCTCACAGCGCGCGAGATGGAGCGAGAGCTGCAACGCAACAACTTGTCCTACTTCCTGTCGTGGCACTTCATCTCTACCCACATAGGGCGGTTCACCTCGGTGGGAGAGTTCATGCATGCCGCCAGGGCATTGAAGAGAAAACTGTTAGGATAATTCTGCTGAATAATGATAAAACTGTCAATCATAATACTCACCTGGAACAACATTGACGCCACGCGCCAGTGCTTGTCGTCGCTGCTCCCCGTGATGGAGCGCAGCGATGTGGAGGCCATCGTGATTGACAACGCCTCGACCGACGGCACCCAGGAGGCCTTGCGGCGCGAGTTTCCGCAAGTGAGGCTCACGTGCAACAGCACCAACCGCGGCATCGCTGCAGCACGCAACCAGGGATTCATGCGCGCCACCGGCGCCAAGCTGCTCATCCTCGACAACGACACCATCGTCAATCGCGAGGCCATCGAGGGCATGGAACGCTACCTCGACGAGCACAGCGACGTGGGCTTGTGCGCTTGCCGCATGACCGACGCCCAGGGCAACCAGCAGCCCAGTTTCAGGGCCTATCCCGGAGTGAGGTCCAAGTTGCGCAGCATCCTGCGCCTGCAACGCCGCAAGTTCAACTACAAGACCGATGCCGACGGCAGCATCGAGCCCCTCTACGTGATAGGCGCATGCCAGATGATGAAACGCGAGGCGGTGAGCCAGATCGGTATGCTCGACGAGGCGATCTTCTATGGTCCCGAAGATGCCGACTACTGCCTGCGCCTGCGTCAGGCCGGATGGCGCATCAAGTACCTGCCGCAGTATTCCATCATCCATGCCTACCAGCGCGCCACAGCCCGCAACCCGTTCTCGTGGCTGGGCTACAAGCACATCAAGGGACTTCTGCACCTCTACACCAAGTACCGCCGCATCAACTGACCGAAACAGGCCACTGAAACAGAATTAAGGGATTTTTTTCAGATTAAAGCAGATTTCGATTAAAATTTTTTAGACCATCCCCCACGGAGTATTGGATTGTCCGCAGGTCTGCGACCTGCGGTTAACCAAAGTTACGACCTCCCTGAGGTCTAAAAAATCCACAAAATATATATTTTCAATGAGAAAATCAGTGAGTTCGGTGAGATCTGCGCGGGGAGTTCCATTGCTGAATGGTTACGTCCTTCTATGTCTATGTGGGAGAATTGGGGAAGTGGAGAAGTCGGGGGGTGCTTCGTCTTTTGCGAAATAACGAAGCTGGTTCATTTTATTTTGCGATATTGCATCGCTTATTTCACTAAAATTTTGTAACTTTGCTCAATAAACTTTTCACGACAAGAAAATGAGCAATAACTATATCGTTTCGGCAAGAAAGTATCGTCCGGCAACGTTTCGCAGCGTAGTGGGCCAGGAATCCCTAACCCACACGCTCAAGACGGCGATTTCTAGCGGCAGACTGGCGCATGCCTATCTGTTTTGCGGACCTCGCGGCGTGGGCAAGACCACCTGCGCCCGCATCTTTGCCAAGACCATCAACTGCCTGAATCCCACTGCCGAGGGCGAGGCGTGCAACGAGTGCGAACTGTGCCGTGCGTTCAACGAGCAACGCTCCTACAACATCACAGAGCTCGATGCCGCGTCAAACAACTCGGTAGATGACATCCGCAACATCAACGAGCAGGTGCGCATCCCGCCGCAGACCGGTCGCTACCGCGTGTTCATCATCGACGAGGTGCACATGCTCACCACGGCTGCGTTCAACGCCTTCCTCAAGACGCTGGAGGAACCGCCCGAGTATGCCATCTTCATCCTCGCCACCACCGAGAAGCAGAAGGTGATCCCCACCATCTTGTCGCGTTGCCAGATCTACGACTTCTCGCGCATCACCGTGCCCGACATCGTCAAGCAGCTCCAATACATCTGCGAGGAAGAGCACGTCGAGGCCGAGCCTGCCGCGCTCAATGTCATCGCCCAGAAGGCCGATGGCGGTATGCGCGACGCGCTGTCGATCTTCGACCAGGTCACAGCCTCATGCGAGGGACACATCACCTATCGCAGCGCTATCGAGAACCTCAATGTGCTCGACTATGACTACTACTTCAAGCTCGTAGAGGCGTTCATTGCCGGCGACGTGCCCCAGGCATTGCTCATCTATCGCGACATCAGGGAGAAAGGCTTTGACTCACAATTCTTCATCAACGGTCTGGGGCAGCACGTGCGCGACCTCATGGTGTCGAGCACACCGCAAACCCACTCGCTGCTGGAGATGAATGCCGAGGTGGCGCAACTCTATGTCACCCAGGCTGCCAAGGTCACACCACGATTCCTTTACCACTCGATAGAACTGTGCAACAACTGCGACCTCAACTACCGCAATGCCACCAGCAAGCAGCTGCTCGTGGAACTGACGCTCATCAAGATGTGCCAGATCATGAACCCGCTGCCCCAGGACCAGCCAGCCCAGCAACCGCCTGCCATAAAGAAGGTTCAGCCAGCTCAGGCACAGCCCGTGGCCCAAGCGGAGGCACAGCCCGTGGCCCAAGCGGTGGCGCAGCCCATGGCACAACCAGTAGCGCAGCCCGTAGCTCAACCAGTGGCACAGCCCATGGCCCAGCAGCCTCAACCTGCCCGCTATGCGACCCCGCAGCAGCAAGCCTATCAGCAGCCGCAGCAACCCGCGCAGCAGCGTCGTCCAGTGTATGGAACGCCCCGCCCCGCAGCGCGCATCATGGTCAATGTGCCATCGACACCTGCCGACCAGCAAACCGGTCCCGCCGCGCAGCAAGGCCCTACGCCCGATGCCGCTGGGGCCGACCCCGTCAGGCAAAAGGCGTTTACCGACCAGCAACTTAACGATGCGTGGGTGGCTTACATCATCGCGCATCCGCATGAGCATGTAGTGGTCAACACCATGCGCATGGCCTACCCCAAGCGTGTGAACGACACGCTGTGTGAGATAGAGGTGCAGAACCCCAGCCAAGTTGAGTTTATCGAGACCGTGAAGCCCCAGTTGCTCGCCCACCTGCGCGACGCCGTGGGCAACGACATGCTTGCGCTCGACGTGAAGATAAGCGAGCGAGGACCGTCGGCAAGAATGCTCACGCCGCGTGAGG
The DNA here is from genome assembly GCF_045598405.1 of Sodaliphilus sp. NCBI lineage: Bacteria > Pseudomonadati > Bacteroidota > Bacteroidia > Bacteroidales > Muribaculaceae > Sodaliphilus > Sodaliphilus sp. Next base: position 6,793 of record NZ_JAZLLZ010000045.1, on the reverse strand, counting down.
TGGTTGAGGAGATTCAGAAGAACAACCCCGCCTTCACCCAGTTCATCAAGGACTACCAGCTGGGACTTGCATAGGCAGGGTGAGAGATTAGAGACAAGAGATTAGAGATTAGAGACAAGAGATAATAAATTCATAATATAAATAAACAAGAAATGGACAACAACATTAACCGCTATCAGGCAGTCATCGATGCAAGCCAGGTGACTACCGACGACGCAGCCGTACAGGCAGCTGTCGATAAGATTCTTAACGAACACTACAGCGAGAACTGCACCCCCGAGATTTATCAGTTCCTGCTCAACTGCGTTGACCTCACAACCCTCGGCACCGAGGACAGCGAGAGCAGCGTGGCAAAGTTTGTGCAGCGCGTCAACGCCTTCGACGAGCACTATCCCCAATACAAGAACGTGGCTGCCATCTGCGTTTACAGCAACTTCGCAGCAGTTGTGCGCTCGGTGCTTGAGGTGAGCGACGTCAACATAGCAGTGTGCAGCGCATGCTTCCCCTCATCGCAAGCTCACATCGAGACCAAGATTGCCGAGACCGCTCTCGCTGTTGAGGACGGAACCGACGAGGTTGACATCGTGATCAATGTGGGTTACCTGCGCGACGGAGCCTACGAGGAACTGTGCGACGAAATCAGCGAGATCAAGAACTGCATGGGCGGCCGTCACCTCAAGGTGATTCTCGAGACCGGCTTGCTCAAGACAGCCGAGCAGATACGCCTTGCATCGATTCTGTCGATGTATGCCGGAGCCGATTTCATCAAGACATCTACCGGCAAGGTGTATTCTGGCGCAACCCTCGAGGCGGCCTACGTGATGTGCCAGTGCATCAAGGAATACTACGAGAAGACCGGCAACGTGGTAGGTTTCAAGGCATCGGGCGGCATCCGTTCAACTGCCGACGCTGTTAAGTACTACACCATCGTCAAGGAAGTCCTGGGCGAAGAGTGGCTCACCAACGAGCGTTTCCGCATAGGCGCATCAAGCCTGGCCAACGCACTCTTCCAGTCATTCACCGGCACCGAGGAAAAGCCTTTCTAAAAAGACACCTCTATTATATCGCACAGCCCTGCGCCCATCCCGCGCAGGGCTGCGTTGTGAATATAATTGTTAACAACTTTAAAAATTTCCTCATAAAACCATGTATAATTTTAAATAAAAGTTAAATACAAGCATTTTTATGTTGAAAATTTATGTTGTAAAACATATTATGCTTAATTTTGCATCGGTTTTTCATGGTATTAGTTTTTAAGGTTATGAAATCCCAGGCGTCGAGATGACGGTTGCGTGTTTTCATTGTTTAAGGTTTATGTTAATGGTATTAGAAGGTTAATTAGTTAAGCAATCCCCGACGTTGATGTCGAGGATTATTTTTTTATAGGTGGGTACTTCATTCCATTTGCTTGCACAAAATGCACTACATGTTGTATATAGGTGGGTGCAGCACAAAAAACATTGCGGCAAGTTTGGTTAGTGTGATTTTTTTTAATTAACTTTGTAACAAAATTTTTACTAACTCCAAAACTTCACTAGTTAATGGATTATTCCATAGTTGACTTTGTGGCCTTGATAGGTGCCGTCTGCCTCTTCTTGTATGGCATGAAGGTGATGAGCGAAGGCCTCCAGAAAGCAGCCGGCAACGGACTGCGTTCCATCCTCTCAGCAATGACCCGCAACCGTTTCATGGGCGTGGTCACAGGTATCTTAATCACTGCGTTAATCCAGAGTTCGTCGGCATCGACGGTGATGGTTGTTAGCTTCGTTAACGCCGGTCTCATGTCGCTCGAGCAAAGTATGGCCGTGATCATGGGTGCCAACGTGGGTACCACGTTCACCGCATGGATTGTGGCTATTTTCGGTTTTAAGGTTAACATGGGGACAGTGCTCATGCCACTGCTTGCCATCGCGGTGCCCATGATGCTCATGAAGAAGAACAAGACCAAGTCGATAGGCGAGTTCCTCATAGGCTTCGTGTTCTTGTTCATGGGACTTGCGTCTATCAGCGAGTATGTGCCCGACTTGAGCAAGTCGCCCGAGATTTTCGAGTCGCTCAAGGCCTACACGTCGATGGGATTCCTCTCGGTGCTCATCTTCTGGGCTGTGGGCGTGGTTGTCACCGCAGTCATCCAGTCGAGCGCCGCCACCTTTGCCATTGTGCTCATCTTGGCTTCTAAGGGTTGGGTGCCCTTCGACATGGCTTGCGCCATGGTGCTGGGTAGCAAGATCGGTACCACCATCACTCCCGTGCTCGCTTCGCTAGGCGGTAACACCGCCGCAAAGAAGGCTGCTGCCGGACACGTGCTCTTCAACGTGCTGGGTGCTGTGTGGGAGCTTCCTTGCTTCTTCCTCGTGGTCAAGCTCATCGTGTGGATGAACGAGAGCGTCTTCGGCATGGGCGACCCCGACTTGCTCTACCAAACCTCTAACAGCGGCACCGCAGTGAGCGAGGAACAGATGGCACAGATGCAGTTCTCAATGTCGTTTGCAATGTCGATGTTCCACACCGTGCTTGCAGTGATCAACCTGGGCGTGATGATTTGGTTCACCAAGCTCTATGTGAAGATGGTGAACTTCCTCGTCAAGTCTAAGAAGAAAAACAAAGACGAAGAGGAATTCCAGCTCAAATATATCTCTGGCGGTCTGCTCAATGCGGCCGAGCTCAACATCATGCAGGCACAGCGCGAGACTGTGGTCTATGCGCAGCGCGTTGAGCGCATGCTGGGCATGGTGAAGACTCTGGTGCACACCAAGACCGGCACCGAGGAGTTCAACAAACTCTACACCCGCATCGGCAAGTATGAGGAGATAAGCGACCGCATGGAAATTGAGATTGCCAACTATCTCAACAAGCTCGTTGACGGCCGCTTGAGTCTCGACGCCAAGTGGCAGGTATCAACACTGCTCAACATCGTGAGCGAGATCGAGAGCATTGCCGACAGCTGCAACAACGTGGCTCGCACGCTCGTGCGCAAGGAAGAGGCACAAGCCCACTTCAGCGACTATAACTACAACAACATCGACACCATCTTGCGCTACGTGAGTGAGGCAATGAGCAACATGATCGCCGTGCTGGTGGATATCGAGAATGCTACCGATGAGGACATGATGCGCACCTACGACAAGGAGCGTGAAATCAACAACTTCCGCAACCAGTGCCGCACCGAGAACATCGAGAACATCAACCAGAAGGTTTATCCCTATCAGGCTGGTATCTTCTATATGGACATCATCTGCGAGGCCGAGAAACTGGGTGACTTCATCGTGAACGTCATCGACAGCGTCGATGAGCAAGTCAAGCGCACCCACCCGCATGCTTCGCACAGCGAGGCACTCAACCCCGAGAAATAACCCTCGTCTCCCTGTCTCCCACAGAGGCACAGAGACCACAGAGAATTTCGTTCAGTAATAATCTGAGAGTGGTTTATTATACACGAATAAATTAAATTCCAATAATAACTAATTTAAAAACTCCGCTACTATGAAAGAATTAAAAGGCACCAAGACCGAGCAAAACCTCAAGAATGCGTTTGCTGGCGAGTCACAGGCACACACCAAGTATTTATACTTCGCTTCTAAAGCCAAGAAAGAAGGCTACGAGCAAATAGCAGGTTTCTTCACTGAGACTGCTTTGCAAGAGAAAGAGCACGCCAAGCTGTGGTTCAAGCTCCTCGAGGGCGGCGCTGTGAAGAGCACCGTTGAGAACCTCAAGGCTGCCGCTGCTGGCGAAAACTTCGAGTGGACCGACATGTACAAGGTGATGGCTCAGGAAGCCCGCGAAGAAGGCTTTGATGAGATCGCTAAGACTATGGAAGGCGTTGCTGCCATCGAAGCAGAGCACGAGAAACGTTACCTCAAGCTCCTGCAGAACATCGAGGACAAAGTGGTGTTCTCACGCGACGGCGATGCAATTTGGCAATGCCGCAACTGCGGACACATCCACATCGGCAAGGACGCTCCCCAGGAGTGTGAAGTGTGCAAGCATCCTCAGGCTTACTTCCAGCTCAAGCCCGAGAACTATTAAAATCTTTCCGGCGATATGCCAGGAACATTTAGAGCTCCATAACCAAGCATCCAGGCGGTATGAATTCATACAGGCCTGGATGCTTGTCATTTGCGGAGGCATGCTAGAACGGCATGCTGCCGGGCATGTAGTTGCTGCGGTCGAGGTTGCGGTAGCTGATTGCTTCCATGACGTGATGTTGTTGTACGCTAGCGCTGCCGTCGAGGTCGGCGATAGTGCGCGCCACCTTGAGGATACGGTCATAGGCACGGGCGCTCATGCCAGTGCGGGTCATGGCTTCACGCAGGCGCTCTAGGCCCTGGGCGTCGGGCTCGGCATACTGGTGTATGAGCGACGGCGTCATCTGCGCGTTGCAGTGCACTCCGGGAAGATCTTTGAAACGCTCGGTCTGCAAGGCGCGCGCCATCACCACACGGGCGCGAATGTCGGCGCTGGGTTCGCCAGGCTGCTGCGATGATATCTGGTCAAAATCGACAGGCTGCACCTCCACCTGCAAGTCAATGCGGTCGAGCAGCGGCCCGCTTATCTTGCCCATGTAGTGCATGCGCTGGTGCTCGGTGCAGATGCAGGGCTTGGTGGGATGCCCGTAGTAGCCGCAAGGACACGGATTCATGCTCGCCACGAGCATGAACGACGCAGGATAGTCCACGGCATACTTGGCACGAGAAATGGAGATGTGGCGGTCTTCAAGCGGCTGACGCATTACCTCGAGCACGCTGCGGTTGAATTCCGGGAGCTCATCGAGGAAGAGGACGCCGTTGTGGGCAAGGCTTATCTCGCCAGGGCAGGGATAGGACCCGCCGCCCACGAGCGCCACCGGCGAAATGGTGTGGTGCGGCGAGCGGTAAGGCCGCGTGGTCATGAGCGTGGTGCCGCCAGGCAGCTTGCCCGCCACGCTGTGTATCTTGGTCGTTTCGAGTGCCTCGCCCAGGCTGAGTGGAGGCATGATTGACGGCAACCGCTTGGCCATCATCGATTTTCCCGAACCTGGGCTGCCCACGATGATGATGTTGTGTCCGCCAGCACAGGCCACCTCAAAGGCGCGCTTCACGTTTTCCTGGCCCTTAACGTCGCTGAAGTCATAAGGGAACTGACCCTGGGCACGGGCAAACTCGGCACGGGTATCAACCACTGTGGGTTCGAGTGCAATGTCGCCGTTAAGGAATGCAATGACTTGCTGCAGGTTGTCCACGCCATAGATGTTGAGATTGTTGACCACGGCGGCCTCAAGGGCGTTGGCGCGTGGCAGGATAAAGCCGTCGAGATGCATCTCGCGCGCAATGATAGCCATGGGCAGAGCACCCTTGACATCGCGCAGCGAGCCGTCGAGCGAGAGTTCGCCCATGAGCATGTATCGGCCCAGGCGTTCGGTCGAAATCTTCTCGTCGGCAGCTAGAATGCCCACTGCGAGAGGCAGGTCATAGGCCGAGCCTTCTTTCTTGATGTCGGCGGGCGACAGGTTGATGACAACATTCTTGTTGGGGAAGTCATATCCCGCCTGCCCTATGGCACAGCGCACTCGCTCGCCGCTCTCCTTCACAGCAGTGTCGGGGAGTCCAACGATGACAAATCCCGACCCCCAATCGACCGATACCTCAATGTCAACCTTAATCGCATCAATGCCCTGAACGGCAGCACCAACAGTCTTTGTCAGCATAATATCTTCTGTTTTTAATTTATTTTTATTGTTGTCCGGTAAAAAAAGAAAATATTTTTATTATGATTTTTATGCTTCACTTAGAAAATAGCTTGCTCTGCAAGCAAAATGGAATTACCTCACAGATAGTGTATTATCATTTTGAGGACAGAGTCCTCCATTTTCTTGGCGTGAGCCATATAAACAAAAAAATCATTTTCTTTTTTTGTTCTATACCAAGCCCCAATTATACCAAAGTGTCGTAACTGACAGTGTTTGGAAAAGTTAGAACAACTCTCGCAATTTTAACCGGACACTACTAATTTATTTTCTTTTTGGCAAAGATATAAATAAAACATCACTCTGCAAAACTTTTTGCCCCTTTTGCTTCAGTTATTGAGAAGGTAGCGGCGGTAGGCTAGGAGGATGAGGGTTGAGAGTTCGTCGGGGCTATCAACGATGAGTATCTGCTGCCACAAGTCATGCGAGTAGAAGAAATCCTCGCCTTGCAGGCCGTAACGGTCCACCAGATTTACCCTGACCCACTGGGCAAGAATGCCGTGAAAGGCATAACGCAGTTCAAATTCATGGGCGCGAGCCACTGCCTGTTTGTCATCTGGCGTGAGAGCGGCATCGATGATTGCAAAACAGTCTTGCAACGTGTGTGGTGTGTTGTTTTTCATACTGATGTGTGTTGGTTGGGTTTTTCGGCAAAATTACGCCTGCACAGCGCCTAATACAAGCACACCTTGGAGAAAAAATGTTAACTCGCGAACCGAACAAAAAAACGTAACTATTCACCAATGGAACTCCCCGCGCGGATCTCACTGATCTCACTGATTTTTTTTTCATTGAAAATATATATTTTGTGGTTTTTTTAGACCTCAGGGAGGTCGTAACTTTGGTTAACCGCTGGTCGCAGACCTGCGGGCTGCCGGTGGGGGGGTGAAGTGTAATAAAATCGCGGTTGAAGACCGCAACCTTGCACGTTTCGAGGTAGGGGTCTACAACCGGGGTACAGTGTATCGCGTTTACCCTGCCCTGCCTTCGCTTGCGCTCAGTTAGGACAGGGTTATGTGCAGAACTGCGTTCTGCGTGTCGGCTTTCAGCCTCTCATTACAAAATCATGTG
>NZ_JAZLLZ010000044.1:0-16379 GCF_045598405.1 Sodaliphilus sp. | reverse complement strand
TACGCGACCGGGCAGAAGAACTACGAGGACTACACCAACCGGATGCTTGAAATCGAGGAAGAGTTCTACAGGAAGCAGCTACAGCATGCCGACCTCACCGCAAACGAAAGGGTCACTATCGAGGCACAGTTGTATGAGGCTCTGCGCAAGCAGACGGAAGCCGCCAACAAACAATCAGTCGAGGAAGAAAACATGTACTACACTATCCGCAAGTCGGAAGTGCAGCAGCAGTACCTTGACGGACTGCTGACTACCGAAGCCTACAACGAGCAGATGCAGCGTATTGAACTTGAACACCTGAAAGCCATCCGTGACATCTACAATGAGCAGGCGCTGAAGCCAATCACTGACTGGGAGGAAACGAAACGGCAGGCGGCAGAAATGATGCAGACGCAGTTCATCGGTAACGTCGATCTGCTCAACCGTAAGAACATCGATGCCTACGAACTGACCAAAGCGGGATGGAAAGGAAACCCGACCAAGGAGGGCGAAGGGTATGCCACCCTTTATAGTAGCCAGTACGGCATCAAGGATGCTGACGGCAAGGTGCAAGAAATCCTAGTAACCCCCATATTGCCCGACGGCTCGGTGCTCTCGGAGAAAGAGTTGAAGGAGTATGTGACCAAGACACTGCAGGGAGCAGAGGATATTCTTGCTGCCGATGACAAGGGTTTGGTCATTGCCGTTGACGTGTCTGCCGACGGCAAGGCTGGCGAAATCCTCCACAACATGCAGGAGGCGTTCTATTCCGAAAAGCCCGATGTGGATGAAAAGGCATGGAGCGAATACCTCGCTGCCAACGAGGCATACCGCAACAAACTCATTGCCGACCAGCAGAAGAAGCAGAAAGAAGCGCAAGAAGCCGAACGCAAGCATCAGGAGGAACTGAAGAAAATCAAAGACGAGTTCTTCGGCAACAGTGCATCGGAAAACCTAGCCCTTTACAATGAGGCAATGACGAACCTTGACGCGGTGTATCAGGCAGAGCTGAATGCCGCCGGGGACAACGCGGAGGAAAAACTTCGCATTGAAGAAGCCTACGAAAAGGCAAAGCTGGCTCTTAAAGTGAAATACAACCAGATGGGTTCAGAGGAGGATAAGAACACCCTCCGCAGATGGAACAAGGATGCGCTTGACTGGCTCAACGGTGACGGCGGGCAGGCTGTTGTGAAAAGCGTCGAGGTGCTTACTTCGGGAATGTCGAGCATATTCTCTCAACTTTCTTCGCTCGTTCAGGCGGAAATGGAAATTGAAACTGCGGCAATAGAGAAACGCTACGACCATGAGATTTCCCGTGCAGAGGGCAATTCCTACAAAGTTGCCCAGTTGGAGAAAGCAAGGGAGGCGGAAATCGCCAAGACCAAGAAAGAGGCGAACCGCAAGATGTTTGCAATGCAAGTTATCCAAGCGGTTGCACAGACGGCACAGAATGCGCTGAATGCCTACGGTTCTGCGGCTGCTGTGCCGGTAGTGGGCTACATCCTGGCACCTATCGCGGCAGCAATGGCTGTAGCCGCCGGTGCCATCCAAGTTGCAGCAATCAAGAAGCAGCAACAGGCTGCGGATGCGCAGGGATATGCCGAGGGCGGTTTCACCCCGAAGGGCGGCAAGTATGAGGAAGTCGGTGTCGTGCATGCCGGCGAATGGGTGGCGTCGCAGGAACTGCTTGCCAACCCGCAGGCGCGTGCCATCGTCAATATGCTTGACTATGCACAACGAACGAACACCATCGGTTCAATCCGGCAGGAGGATGTGTCACGTTCCATCACTGCACCCATGGCGATCGCAAGTCTGCAAACGCCAACCGCAGGTGCAGTGGCATCGCCCAAAGCCGTGCCCAACTCCGCACAAGGCGGTGCCTCGATGCAGGAACTTTCTGCCGTCATTGCCGAATTGAAGCAGCGTCTTGACGAACCTTTCGTCACAGTGAACACTGTCACAGGCGACGCTGGCATCAAGAAAGCGCAGGAGAACTATGAGAAGTTAATGAAGAACAAATCACCTAAATCAAGACGATAATGGAAATAATCATCAATGGACAACCTGCTGCACTCAAAAAGGGAACTTCGTTTGAGTACATCATCGAGAACCGCTACTTTACGGGAAGCGACGCCTACACAATGGAAATGACTTTTCCGTTGAGAGGCTGTCCGCAGAACCTTGCCATCTTCGGTGACATCAACCGAACCGATGTGGACGCTCGCAAGGTTGTTTTTGACTGCGAGATTCGCGACCGCAGTTTCTACAAGACTGGCTCTATCGCCATAACTGAGCTTAACGAGAACGAGGTCAAGACTCAGTTCCTCGAGGGGCGAAGCGAGCAGAACTTCAATGAGACTTTTGACAAGGTCTATATCAACGAACTCGACCTTGGTTCCTGGCCGGCAACCCTGCCGTCACAAGTCACGCCTCCCTCTATATGGGTGGTGGGCGACGCTGTCGCTCTGCCGTGGGTGAATGATGCTTCGGGCAACATTCAGAATAATGTGGTCTTTACGCAGGACCGCTACAACCAATGGATATGCAATTGGGATCCCGAGACGGATGCACTTTCGTGGCAACCGTATCTCATCACTATTGTCAAGCGAATATGCCAGGCTCTCGGCTATTCGTATGACTTTACGGAGTGGGAGCAGACAGATTACTTCTATCTGCTCATCTGCAACACTCTGCCTGCCGCATGGGAAATCCCGCAGTTCGCCCGTGCACTTCCGCACTGGACAGTAGCGGAGTTCTTCGAGAAACTTGAACTCTTTCTCAACTGCGAATTTGACATCAACCACAAGGCGAAGGAAATCACTTTCGCCTTCTCCCGTGACGTCATTGCCTGTGCAGATCCTGTCGAGCTGCAGTCGGTGTTCAATGACTACTCGGCAAGCATCAACCAAGAGGAAGATGACAAGTGCGAGTACCGGGAGGCGCAGAACATAGAGTATGCAGAACGCAGTGATGAGATGTGGAAGTACGAGTCCTGCCGTTGGTTCGTGGAGGACTGCATACGGAACGGACGAGTGCAGTCCTACGATATGCTATCGCAACTCGTGGCGGCTACACGTCAGTACTCGGTCATCCGTTCCTATGGCAGGAACATGGGGATGAATAAACTGTTCTATGCCCGGGATGTGGACACTTATTTCCTCATCCGTGCCTACAAGAATGTGCCTGTCATCGAATCGAGGGAGGAGGTGGAATATGTGGACGGCAACGAGTACCACAATGTCTACAATTATAAAATCAATGAGTACCACTGCTGCCTGCAACCAGTCAATCAGTTCGGGGCCCACATCGTCAATGACTCTGACGATGCAAAGGCAATCACTCTTGATTTTATACCTGCTTGGATTGATGAACTTGACGAGAACCAGGGAAACTGCCTGTTTCTCGCTTTCTCGTCCTACAACGAGCCCAATCCCGACGGGGAACGGATAGGCAGTGTGATACAGACTGCCGAGGAGGGCGAACTCATCCAGCCTTATCTCGTGCAGGAACTCGAGAACGGCGAGCATGACAAAGCCGTGGAATACTATTCCAAGATCTTTGTCGCTTTCTGGGACGGAGCAGTGGAAGCAACGGGGAAGCATCCGCACCCTTACACCGACAGCGTGATTGTCCGTCATGACGGCACAATCTTCCGTCCCCACTACTCGTTGCGCATCAACCGCAACAACGGAATGATGCGGTTCAGCACCCACAAAATAGACACCCGAAGGAAATACAAGTTCTCGTTCCTTGCCGACTCGATCCCGAACATCCGCTCGGTTTTCTTTATCAACGGCAAGAAGTACCTTTGTGAAAAACTGACTGCGACCTTCACCGAGTCAGGTCGTAGCCAACAAATCAAAGGAGAGTTCTGGAGAATTCAGGGATAAAAAGAATCGGGTAGGGAAGCACACGGGGAAACGCATAGGGAAGCGCAGAAGGAAGCACAATGGGAAGCGCAATGGGAAGCGCAAAAGGAAGCGAATGGGGAAGCGCTGAAAACTCTAGTAAATACAGTGCTTTCAGCGCTGTTTTCACTCTATAGGGGAAGCACTATGGGAAACACCTTTGGAAGCACTACGGGAAACACCCTTGGGAACGCTATAGGAAGCGCTCTTTTTCTTGTATAGAACCCAGTTGAGAACTTTACGATTTGCTCTATCAACTTTATCTTGGTCAAAGTCAATGTAAATATCTGTAACCGTTGAATTTCCGTGTCCCAATGCGTGTGCTATTGTATCCTTTGGGATATCAAGTGATGCCGCTATCGTAGCCCAGCTGTGACGTGCCCAATATGTAGACAATTCAGGGAATAGAGGCTCAATCTCCCACTTACCGCCTCGTCCTGCAAGACGTCTCATAGGTCCAATCTTCTTTAATGCCTTGTTAATGTGCTTGATAAAGTCTTGGTGACTGGTGTATCGATCCAGAGCATTGATTAACCAATCCTGACCCTTGTAACGGTTGATGATCTCCAGCGCTTCGGGCTCCACCTTAATACTATATAGGCGGTGTGTCTTAGCTCGAGAGTATTCAATGCGACCATTGACTATCTCTTTCAAGTGACACAAGTCCACGGCATTGATGCCTATCAGCATGAAAATCAACTTGAACATGTCACGATGAACACGGGCGTACTCCTGTACAGGATAGTTGAATAACGTGCGCAGCTCATCAACAGTTAGCGAACGCTTGCGTGTGGCTATGGGCTTAATCTTAAAACGGCGGAAAGGATAAGCTGTTGTAACCTCATTGCTTATCGCCTCGTTAAAGACTGCCCGAATGTTGCGCAGGTGCACGTTGCGAGCATTTTGAGAAGGAGATGTTTTTGCAAGGTAGGCATCAAAGTTTGACAACCACTCACGTGTAACATCCTCAAACAAAATATTTTCAAGGTCGATGTCGTTCTCTTTTGCAAACGCACTTAGTCGAGAATACGTGTGCATGTATATCTTCATGGTGTTCTCGGTATGCTTGTTTGCAAACTCCTTGTATTGGTATGAGAACTTTTTCTTGTTTTCTGCTTCTCTTGCTCTCGTTTCTGCCAACTTTGGATTAAGTATGTCGATAATATACTGTTTTATCTCGGCAATAGTACATGTTGCGAGCACTCCTTCATTTGCAAGTCCAAGCAGCAAAGAGTCCACTTTTTCTTTTGAACGAGAGATATAAATGTTCAAACGCATCTGGTCTGGATGCTTGATGACTTTTCCTTTAGCATCGTCCCACTGAGATGGTAGGACTTTTGCTTCTAATGGAATCAATACCCTCGAACGAAAGTGACAGATGGAAAGTTTGAGTCTGGCAGGATTGCCAGGTTTTACTGCACGAGTGTCTAGATAAATTTTGGTTGTTGCCATTTTTTTGAAAAAATTAGCCTCATTGTTCCAAATAGTGATTTTTTTGAAAAACACTTGCACAAAATTTGCACGCAAATTGCAACTTTTTCCTCCAAAATACACCTTTTTGCAACCTTTTTTGGCTTTTTTTTAAGCAAAAAACGGGTTGAATTTACCTAAAAAAACAAGGTTGAAATTCTTGCATTTGCTTGAATTTCAACCTTTTGTTGCTTTGGTGGGTGCTGACGGATTCGAACCGCCGACCCTCTGCTTGTAAGGCAGATGCTCTGAACCAGCTGAGCTAAGCACCCTTGCTTTCCAAAAGCGATGCAAAGTTACTGCTTTTTTTTTATATCTGCAAAACTTTTGCGAGTTTTTTTTGAAAAAAAGTGTTTTGTAGAGTTATTTTTCTTAATTTTGTATTGTTAATAGCAAGTTACACATATTTATATTAGAATGATGTTGAGAATTGTAGTGAGACAGCTGGCGATTGTGGCTTTGTCACTCATAGCCGTGGGGCAGTGTTGTCATGCCGGAACCGGACTTCTGCGCGAGTATAAGCGCACGAGTGAGGTGACGCTGTTTGACACTTATTTCACATCGTGCCGCTGCGGGCTAGTCGCGGGAGTTGACAGCCTGGGCCGCGACACCTATGTCGTGGCGCTCACCTATGAGGACGCTGCGCCCGGAACGGGCGAAGAGGTGACGTTTGTGATGAAGAATGCAGGAAGGGTGAATCTCGTGGCAGCCGACCGTGTGCGCCGTGGTGACATCAAGCGACGCAGGTTCAAAAACGGCGATATAACCTACGTGACCCGTTACTATCACATCCAGTGGGAAGACCTGTTGCGGCTCATGGAGGACGATTGCAGGATATTGGTACTGAAAACCACAGGAGGTGAATTAAAATTTAACATAAAAGATGTTAAAGGTGTATTTAATAAGTTGTCTAACCAGTTAAAGGTAAACTGATTATGATTGAAATAAAATCGTAACATGCAGCGACCACTTGCATGAATAATGGAAAAATATTAATTTTGCAGTAATCATTTTTTCCTAGGGCACATAATAAATAATGTGAAGGAGATGTCGCCGCTGTGAAGCGTCGTCATCTTTTTTTTGTTTTTTATGGGCTGTTTTTCTTGTTTAGGTGGCGTTTGTTGAGTATCTTTGCAAAAAATAAGGGAAAATTAATTTATACTAGATATATGAACTTGACTCCCCTCACCGCTGTGTCGCCCATTGACGGACGATATAACAGCAAAACAAACGTCTTGAGCCGTTACTTCTCGGAAGCGGCATTAATCAACTATCGTGTTAAAGTAGAAGTAGAGTATTTCCTGGCGCTGTGCCGGTTGCCGTTGCCGCAGTTGGAAAAGGTGCCATCAAGCGTGCACGAGCCGCTGCGCGACATCTACCGTAATTTCACTCTCGAAGACGCCCAGCGCGTGAAGGAGATAGAAAGTGTTACTAACCACGATGTGAAGGCAGTGGAATACTTGCTCAAGGAGAAGTTTGACGCGATGGGGCTGCAGGAGTACAAGGAGTTTATCCACTTTGGTCTCACCAGCCAGGACATCAACAATACCTCGGTGCCCATGTCGATAAAGGACGCAGTGGAAGAGGTTATCATGCCTGCGTTGCTCGACGTGTGCGAGTGGCTGGGTGTCCATGCCGACGAGTGGCAGGATGTGCCCATGCTGGCCAAGACTCACGGACAACCGGCATCGCCCACCCGCCTGGGAAAAGAACTGCGGGTGTTCCTGTATCGCATTGAGCAACAGATGCATCATCTCGACGCAGTGCCCATGAGTGGCAAGTTTGGCGGTGCCACGGGCAATTTCAATGCCCATCTGGCAGCGTTCCCGCAGTATGACTGGCGCGAATTTGGCCGCAAGTTCCTAGAAGAAAATCTGGGCTTGAAGCGTGAAGAGTGGACCACGCAGATTTCTAACTACGACAACATGGCTGCGCTATTCGATGTGATGAAGCGCATCAACACCATTCTCATCGACCTCGACCGCGATATCTGGATGTATATTTCGATGAACTACTTCAAGCAGAAGATCAAAGCCGGAGAGGTGGGGTCGAGCGCTATGCCTCACAAGGTGAATCCCATTGACTTTGAGAACAGCGAGGGTAACCTGGGCATTGCCAATGCGGTGCTTGAACACCTTGCCCACAAGTTGCCGGTGAGCCGCTTGCAGCGTGACTTGACCGACTCGACCGTGCTGCGCAACGTGGGTGTGCCATTTGGCCACATGATGATAGCGCTTGCGAGCACACTCAAAGGACTTAACAAACTGATTCTTAACGAGGACGCCATTAATGCCGACCTTGACAACATGTGGAGCGTGGTGGCCGAGGCGATACAGACCGTGCTGCGTCGCGAGGGGTATCCTAACCCATACGAGACGCTCAAGGCACTCACTCGCACTAACGCTGTGGTCGATGGTCCCGCAATCGCGGCTTTTATCGAGACGCTTGAAGTGAGCGATGAGGTGAAGGAAGAATTGAAACAGTTCACGCCTCACAGCTATACGGGGTATTAACGATGCGCTTCGCTACGATGACGATGACTTTTCATTTTTTTTCGATGACTAAATATTTTTGATATGAGAAGGGTTTTATTTGCACTGTTATGTGCTGTGTCTTGCTTGGTTGTGGTGGCTCAACCTGAATCGAAAATTCCGCAGGAGATGCAGCACTCGCCGGCTCAAGATTCGGTGCTGGCAAGGCCGCTGACTTATCCGGCTTACATCGTGAAGAGTCGCTTTGTGCCTGAACATGTGGAGGTGCTGTCAATCAACAACAGCCTCATCTATGTGAACAAACAGGACTCAATATTCAATGCCATTGCCGCCGGACAAGGAAAAGACGCCAAGTGGACCATGCACACGCTGCTGGGACGCACCTTGCTGCGCCACTGGGAAGAAGGTGACTCGGTGAATGCCAAGGGTGAGTACACGGCGAAGTACAAGGTGCGCACACATCCGTGGACACACATCGTGTTGCAGGAACAGAGCCGCTTGCCCAGGGCAAACTATGAGTGGTTCCGTGCGAGCGTACACAACTGGGTTGACTACATCAGACGCAACTGCCCTAATCCCGACGTGCAGATTATCCTCACCATGAACTGGGGGTATAATAACGCGTTTGACGGCGGCAAGTATGCCGAGCAAAACGATATACTGTACCGCAACTGCCTGGCGCTGGCCCAGGAATGTGGCATCACGCTTGTGCCCGTGGGGCTGGGCAACCAGGACCACTATGAGCGTGGCGGTGCCGAGTTGGCAGGCAAACTGCATAACGACGAGTGCCACCCCTCGTTCAGGGGCACCTATATGGCATCGTGCATGGAGTATGCTGTTATCTTCAACGAATCGCCGGTCGATATCAAGTTTGATTCGCCCAAGCTCTCTGCCCAGGATTGCAAGGAGGTGCGCGAGTGCGTGAAACGCGTCCTTGACAAGTTCAATCAGTGAGATATAGTTGGCGCAGCTGACACATAATTTGTTAAAAAAGCATTAAAGAGAGTTTTTTATTGTTGAGAGACAAAGTTTTTTTGTAACTTTGTAGTGTTTAGTATGAGAAATATTACTGCGATCGAATTCGAGTAAAACATTAAGAAATATAAAAAGATGGCCGAGAGGCCTGAAAAAAACCAAAATTAATTTATTTAGAACTATGGAAGAGAATTTTGAAAAGAAACCCAAGAGGCCTCGCATAGGCGAGTCTAAGGTTAACCTTGACGAAAGTAACAATCAGGTTCAATTTGAAGGGAATGGCTATGGCCGTGAACATCGCGGCGAGCAATCATTGGAATCAACTGAGTATCAAGGAGGTTATCAACCCCGTCACCAAGGAGGTTACCAGCAGCGCGGTTACCAGCGCCAGGGCGGCTATCGCCAGGGTGGTTATCAGCAGCGTCAGGGCGGTTACCAGCGCCAGGGTGGCTATCAGCGTCAGGGCGGTTACCAGCAGCGCCAGGGTGGCTACCAGCAGGGCGGTTATCAGCAGCGTTACAATAACCCCGAAATGGTAGGAGAAAACACAACAGAACAATCCCAGAGTGCAGGACAGCAGACCGAACGCACCGAGGGTTACCAGCAGATTGGCTATCAGCAGAGCAATTACCGTCAGGGCGGTTACCAGCGTCAGGGTGGCTACCAGCGTCAGGGCGGCTATCGCCAGCAGGGCGGTTATCGTCAGCAGGGCGGCTACCGTCAGGGTGGTTACCAGCAGCGTCAGGGCGGCTACCAGCGCCAGGGCGGCTATCAGCAGGGAGGTTACCAGCAAGGTGGTTACCAGCAGGGCGGCTACAAGCGCCAGCAGCCCAAGCGCAACATGGGACCCCGCCAGCAGATGCGATTCACTCCTCGTCCCCAGCCAGTTGAATATGACGAGCCCATGCTCGATCCCAACATGCAGGTTCGCCTCAACAAGTTCATGGCAAATGCAGGCGTGTGCTCACGTCGTGAGGCCGACGAACTGATATTGAAGGGGCTTGTAAAGGTTAACGGCGAGGCCGTTACCGAACTCGGAGTGAAGATTACTCCCAAGGATATCGTAGAATATAACGACAAGGTTGTCACTACTGAAAAGAAGTGCTACATCCTGCTCAATAAACCCAAAGACTGCGTCACAACAAGCGACGATCCCAATGGCCGCAAGACCGTGATGGACCTTGTGAAGGGTGCATGCGAGGAACGCATCTATCCCGTGGGCCGTCTTGACCGCAACACCACAGGTGTGCTCCTGCTCACCAACGACGGTGACCTGGCTTCTAAACTCACTCACCCCAAATATGTGAAGAAGAAAATCTACCAGGTGTGGACCGATAAGCCCATCGCCGAGGAAGACATGCAGCACATCGCCGACGGCGTAGAACTCGAGGACGGACTCATCCACGCCGATGCAGTGAGCTATGTGAGCGCTAACGATCGCAAGCAGGCCGGCATCGAGATCCATTCAGGCCGCAACCGCGTGGTGCGCCGCATCTTTGAGCACCTCGGTTATCACGTAGTGAAGCTTGACCGCGTGTACTTTGCAGGTCTTACCAAGAAGAACCTGAGCCGCGGACGCTGGCGCTACCTCACACAGGAAGAAGTGAACTTCTTGAAGCAAGGAAGTTTTGAATAATCAAAAAAAACAATACTACATTTAGTATGGAAATTTCAAGAACGAAAGTTGTTGACATATTTAATCCTGCTCTCGTGGGACAGGAAGTGTGTGTTAAAGGATGGGTGCGCTCGCATCGCAGCAATAAATACGTGCATTTCATCGCCCTTAACGACGGCTCTACAATCAAGACACTCCAGATTGTGGTAGATCCTTCGCAGGTTGATGAAGAACTGCTCAAGAATGTCACCACAGGTGCTTGCATCGGAGCAGTGGGCACGCTGGTTGAGAGCCAGGGCGCGGGCCAGAGTGTGGAACTTCAATGCAAGGACTTAACACTGTATGGCACTTGCCCCAATGATTATCCCATGCAGAAGAAGGGCCAGACCTTTGAGTATATGCGTCAGCATGCCCACATGCGTCTGCGCACCAACACCTTCGGTGCCGTGTTCCGCATTCGTCACCACATGGCGATGGCTGTGCACACTTATTTCCACCAGCATGGCTACTTCTACTTCCACGCTCCCCTCATCACAGCAAGCGACTGCGAGGGTGCAGGCGAGATGTTCCAGGTGACCACCAAGAACCTCTATAAGCTCGAAAAGGATGAGCAAGGACAAATCAGATATGATGACGACTTCTTCGGCAAGATGACCTCGCTCACAGTGAGCGGCCAGCTCGAAGGCGAACTTGCTGCAACTGCGCTGGGTGCTATCTATACTTTCGGCCCCACATTCCGTGCCGAGAAGAGCAACACCCCTCGTCACCTGGCAGAGTTCTGGATGATTGAGCCCGAAGTTGCTTTCCTTGAACTCAACGGTCTCATGGACCTGGAGGAGGACTTCATCAAGTTCTGCGTAAAGTGGGCGCTTGACAACTGCAAAGACGACCTTGAGTTCCTCAACAAGATGATCGACAAAGAGCACAAGCTCATCGAGCGTCTTGAGGGCATCATTGCTGGTGACTTTGTACGCCTCGAATACACCGAGGGCATCAAGATTCTTGAGGAGGCTATTGCCAGTGGCGTGAAGTTTGAATTCCCCATTCAGTGGGGCGGCGATCTTGCAAGCGAGCACGAGCGTTATCTCGTGGAGACACACTTCAAGAAACCGGTTATCCTCTATAACTATCCCCGCGAGATCAAGGCCTTCTATATGAAGCAGAACAACGAGCCCGAAGAGCGTCGCACCGTTCAGGGCACCGACGTGCTGTTCCCGCAGATAGGCGAGATTATCGGCGGATCGGTTCGTGAAGAGAGCCTCGATATCCTCAACAGCGAGATAGAGCGCCGCAACATCCCCGCAAAGGATATGTGGTGGTATCTTGACACTCGCAAGTACGGAACATGCCCCCACGCAGGTTTCGGTCTCGGTTTCGAGCGCCTCATCCTGTTCGTGACTGGCATGCAGAACATCCGCGACGTCATCCCCTTCCCCCGCACTCCCAATAACGCAGAGTTCTAATCACTCACGCGAAGGAAATACAATAAAAAACCACGGTTGCCAGCTGGCAATCGTGGTTTTTTCTAGGTTGTCTAGATGGTTATCTAGTATTTCTGGCTATTTAGTTTTGATGACCCACAACCTTGTAGGCGGTACCTGAATTAGTGCGGATGGCCTTGTAGTAGATGCCCTGGTAGAGATAGAGTTTCTCGCCATTGACTGTCACTGTCTTCACGTTGCGGTCGGGTAGAGACTGCACGATGTCGCCCACCACAGGACGGCGCGTGTCGTCCCAGCGGTCGTTGTGATTCAATTGTCCGTTGTGGTTGTTGTAGTTCGGTTGTCCGTTGTAGTGATTGCCAGGTCCCTGGTTGGGATTTGTGTAGTAACCGGTGGCGTTGTTGCCCGTCTGTGTCACGTGTTGCCCTGGTGCATTGCTGCCAGTGTTCTGGGTGACATGCTGTCCGCTGCTGTTGTGGCCGTTATTGTAACCATTGTTGTAACCGTTATTGTAGTAATGGTTGTCATGCTGGTTGCTGGTGTTATAAACTGTGCCGGTAGATGTGTGCTGGTCATCGCGGTTCTTGTTCAGGTTGTTGAGCAAGGCCTCGCAGCTGGTCAAGGACAGTAACACACAAGATAAAAGTATGAATTTTTTCATTGTTCAGTTATTGATTAATTTTAGTAGTTCGGGCAAACGCCTATTATAAACCCAAATGCAAAGTTAATTGATTTTATTGAAAATGGAAATAATTATTTAGATAAATACACTAAATATGGTTAAAAATTAAGGTTTTAGGGTCTTGTGGTTGGGAAAAGTGCAAAAAAAGTAGTAACTTTGCAACATATATACACAATAACATAGCAAAGCGTGGCCCTGTGCGTGATATAGTGCAGTGAAAGAAAAAATTGTGCCTCGCAACAGTGTTGTTACACAATGGATAACATATATGGATGTAGATAAAGTATTATTCATTTCGCAAGAGATTGCCCCCTATCTTCCCGACACGCCGATGTCGAAGATGGGATTTGACATGCCGCAAGGCATGCAGGAACTTGGTGTTCAGGTTCGTACGTTTATGCCTAAATATGGTTTGATCAATGAACGTCGCAACCAGTTGCATGAGGTGATAAGGCTCTCGGGAATGAATCTGATAATTGACGACAGCGATCACCCCCTCATCATCAAGGTGGCCACGCTGCCCTCTCGTGCACAGGTTTATTTTATTTTTAACGACGATTATTTCGCTCACGGCCTTACAAAGGAACTGGAGACTGTCACTTCGCCCGACGACAACGACGAGCGCAGCATCTTCTTTGTGCGCGGCGTTATCGAGACCGTGCGCAAGCTGCGTTGGACCCCGTCGGTGATACATTGCTGCGGATGGATCACTGCGCTTGCGATGGTTTACATGCGCGAGCTGTTTAATGACGATCCCTCGTTCCGCGATGCAAAGATCGTCTATTCGCTGTGGGATGATGAGTTTGCCCAGCCGCTCGATGCACGCATGGGCGTGAAGCTCAAGATGGACGGCATGAGCGACGAGGTGGTTGCCGATATCCTGGACAAACCCGTTGACTTCAAGGCTCTCACCAAACTTGCCTTGAGATACTGCGACGCAGTGGTGCAGCACAGCGCTAACGTCAATCCCGAGATACTGGACATGGCTCGCGCCACAGGTCTGCCTTTCCTCCCCTACGAGGAAGGACCCCAGTTTGTGGAAAAATGCCTGGAGTTCTACAAAACACTTTAACCTAACTAGAAACAAAAGTGACGCCTGCGGCTGTGTCAAGCGGTGCAGGCGTGTAACAAGAAAATATTGAATATGAAAAAAGCACTCAATGTATTGCTCGCGCTAGCGGTGGTATTTGGCTTGTACTCTTGTGCCGACGACACTATCGGCACATCAATCAGTGATACTCGGCTTGCGATTATTGAGGATTCTTCTTTTACTATCACAGGGCAGTCGGTCGAAAACAACAGCCTGCTGTCGCGCACCAGCGTTCAGTTGCTGGGTGCAATCAAGAGCGATGGCTATGGCAAGCTGTCGTCGCAGATCGTGACGCAGTTCATGCCCACCTATGCCATTGACACCGTGGGAACTAATATTCACTGGCTCGACTCGTGCAAACTGGTGTTCAAGCTGCCCGTGACCGGTGCTTTCACCGGCGACACACTTGCCCCGATGAAACTCAACGTGTATCGCTTGAACAAGGCTCTTCCTTCGCCCATCTACAGTGATTTTGATCCCAAGGGCTACTATGACGAGGAGGATCTGATGGCTTCGGCTGCCTACTCGTTGAGCTCATCGACGATATGCAAGGAATTTGACTCTAACTCAATGTCCTACATCTATCACCGCGAGGTAGAGGTGCCCATGCCCACCGACTATGCCCGCGAGCTCTTCACCAAATATTGCGAGAGCCCTGAGGTCTTCCGCTCTCCCAAGGAGTTTGCTAAATATTTCCCTGGCTTGCTGATAACCAACAGCTTCGGCAGCGGCCGTGTGATGAACTTCACCGACACAGAGTTCCGTGTGTTCTACCGCAAGCATGCCGAGCTTAGCGATACCACCGATACAATTTATAGCGGCGTGCAGCAGGCTTACCTCGCTTCGACCCCCGAGGTGATAATGAACAACATCATCTCGCTCGAGATAGACAAGTCGGTTAAAGACCGCGTTGCCAGTGGCGAAGCGCTGGTGATGGCTCCCGCTGGATATGAAGTGAAAGCCCATTTCCCCGTTCAGGACATTATCGATGCTTATAAAAAAGCATCGAAGGGCTCAATGTCGGTAATCAACAAACTATCGCTTGAAGTTCCTGCCGAGGAAATAGAGAACGAATACTCCATCGCTCCTCCCAAATACCTGCTAATGGTGAAGACCGACATGAAAAATAAATTCATAGAGGGCGACAGCTTGACCAATAGCAAGGACTCGTTCTATGCCGAGTATAATGCCAAGAAAAAGTCTTATGTGTTTAATAACATGCGTGAGTATGTGCTTGACATCATCAAAAACAAAGGCGGCATAGCACCAGAGGCCGACACCTATTTCACTATCATTCCTATGGATGTGACCATCTATACTGACAACTCGTCGTCTTACTATTACTATTACCAGAGCAATCCCACCGCAACGGTGACAAAGATCGCTCCGCAGGTATCGGTGCCGGCGATAGCAAGGTTGCGTCTTGACAAGGCTAATGTGAAAATCACGTTCAGCAAGCAGTCGGTACTGTGACTTGCTTGCATGGGTGACAAAAAAGTGTTACCTTTGCAAATGAAAAAAATAAAGCGGCTCGAAGTGTAGGGTCGCACTAGCCACAATAGCTCAGTCGGTAGAGCATTTCATTCGTAACGAAAAGGTCGCGGGTTCGAGTCCCGCTCGTGGCTCACAATGCAAGGCTGCTTTTCAACGGTGAAAGGCAGCCTTATTTTAATAACCAAGAATAGGATGGACATTCAAGTAAGGGAATTCATGAAGTTGCAGCCAGGCTATCCGCAGGTGAGCGACACCGATAAGTACTACTATGTGATAGCAGTGCACGTGGGACGCGCGTGGGATAGTTGCGGCGCTCTCGTTGATATAGACGATCGCGTGCGCGAGAGGGTGGTGCTGGCGATTATCGGTTACTATCAGGATATAGTTGCCGATGCCGGCTTGTGGCGCACGTTCACCAAGCTGCACCGCGAGCAGCATGGCACGCCGCTGCCGCATTACACGCCTGGCGACGACTATATCGACTACGAACTCAATGTGGATGACCTGCGTTACCTCATCTGGTACACGCTTGCTTGCAGTGCAGAGGTCGATCATGCATTGTCGCCCCACGGCGAGGAGTTGCTGCTGCTGGCGCGTGCCGTGCACGAGGTGCTTGATTTCGACTACGAGCATGCCCCAGTGCCGGTTGAGCTCACCATGCTCACAGGAGTGGACCTCAACGACGAGGCCGAGGCACGCGGCGTGTATGACCTTGCCCACTGGTTCTACTGGCGCAGCTACCTCATGCAGTGTAATGCTGCCGCTGCCACGCAGGAAGTGATGCCCGAGGCCCAGGCCATCATTGCCAAGCATGGCGAGCACGGAGCGGCACCATTGCTCCACGACCTTAACGATCGCATCATGGCAACGCGCAACGCAGAGTTTGGCCCCATCTCCATGCCCTTAGCCCAGTGGCTAAAACACATCACCGACAAAGGATAATTCTATCTCCCACTGAGGCACAGAGACCAATGAGAGAAAAAATAATTTCTTTTAATTCTGGATAATTTCTTTCAGTAAAAGGAAATCACTATCTTTGCACTAGTGAAAGCCATGCGTTGCATATTGCTTGTGTCGGCAGCCCTTGTGTTGGCTTGCTTGGTGTCGTGCGGCAGCCGTGCCGACCGGCCGTCGCTCGTTGCCATCGACTCGCTCATCTTGCAGGCTCCCGACAGTGCCTGCGAGCTGCTGGCCGACTATCCCGAGGACTCGCTCACCACCGCCGACGACCG
>NZ_JAZLLZ010000043.1:0-4920 GCF_045598405.1 Sodaliphilus sp. | reverse complement strand
TTGTTGCGAGTTCTTTTTAAGACTGAAAGAACAGAAATAAAAAATTTTGAATAATTTCGGATAATTTCTTTCAGTTTTCACTCTCGGGGATTTTTCTCTCGCGGATTGCGCAGATTGCGCAGATTGTATATTTTCAGCTTATTTTCAGTATATTTCATGAATTATTTTTTGACAGAAAAACAAAAGAAAATGAAATTATTCTAATTATTTTAATTTCTTTCAGTCAAAATAATATCCCCGAGTTCCCCGAGTTCCCCGAGAGGTCAGAGTTCCCCGGGTTCCCCGAGAGGAATTTGGTCGTGTCAAAATATTATTATACCTTTGTGAAATTAATCACCAAATAATCTGACTTAAACGGCAATGAAGAAAATCTCATTATTGGCAGTAGTCGCATTGTTGGCATTACTGACTGCTTGCAACAAGGTTGCTCCTATCGACCTTGAGAATTATAAACCTATCAAGGAGTTCAAACCTGCAACCGAGGCTATCGTGCAAGCCGAAAATTCCAACGCTCCTTACGACCTGGAGAAGACGGTGTGCGTGATGAATGCCCTTGAAGCGGCGCAGATGCAGTCGGACGACTTCCACTCTTACCTTGAGTACATGGCCCGTCAGGACTATGAGGGCGTGGCGCCAGAGGTGCTTCGTGCCAAGGCCAAGCTGCTCCCCATCATGCAGCACATGTTCTTGCTGCAGAAACAGCACAAAGACATGGACGAGATGTGGATGCTCATGCGCAGCATCTCCACTGGTGCCAGCACTGCTGCCCAGGAAATGACGTGGACCGAGATTGTGCAAACCATTGCCATGGGCGGCATGCCACCGCTCACCCTCTTTGTGCAGGACGACGGCCAGGTGGATGCTGCACGCCTGTCGGGGTTTGAGGCCTACGAGAAGCAGAAGAACCTCAAGGGTGAGTTAGAGGACGAAATAGCTAAAATCAAGGAGGCCTATATCGCTTACCTTGCCGAATATGCTCCCGTTTACCACAAGTACATGAAGGAGTGGGATGCTGTGTGCATCGAGAAGGACAAAGCGTATATTGACGTTTACTCGGGCCGCACTGCCGACGGCTTGCGTGACGCAGAGGGCATTCTCCAGAAATATCCCAACAACCGCGAGGCGCTGCTCCTCAAAGGCATGGCGCTGGTAATGATAGGCATGGAGAAGGGCGCTGGCCAGCAGGCACAGTTTGAGACTCCTGCCCTGAACCTCACGCCCGACACCGCGAGCACCCCGCAAGCATCGGGCCGACCCACCAACGGCTATTTTGAGAACGCAACCGCTACGCTCGACCACTATGAGTCGCTCTACCCCGACCGCACAGCACCGGCACTCATCATTCGTGCCCGCATGGAGATGGCGCGCGGCAACGTGAGCCAGGGTCTGGCTTACCTCGACCAGGCGTCAATGGAATATCCCCGTCAGGCCGAGAAACTCACCGACCTCATGGATTCTTACCAGAACCGCAGCTATCTCAACAAGACTCCCGAGGGACTGTACTTGCTCTCGCTCTACCGCTCCACTATGGAAGGTTACGGCCTGTTCAGCCCCAACTTGCAGAAGGCCAACTATTACTACATGCAGGGCGACATCGAGAGGTCATCGACCGAGATTTACAACCATTTCTTCCGCCGTGGCAACCAGGGTGTGTATGACTGCTTGCTCAGCGATATGGAATTTTGCGAGAACAACCTCAAACCGTGCTTCAGCAAGCTGCTCATCGAGCACTCTTACATGGACGTGAACATCAGCCCCACACGCACATGGTACTTCACCAAGAAGGACAACGAGATCAACGTGGAGCTGGAGAACCGCACCGACTATGACTTGGAGAACGTGCGTGTGTTCCTGTGCCTCCACTACACCGACATGTACACTAACCAGTATGACGTGGTCAAGACTGCCAGCGTGAGCAAGGTGCCCAAGCACGACACTACCGACCTGGGAGATGTGGAGCTCAACTTCGGCGACAAGACGTTTGACGACATCACTCGCTATCGTGCTATCGTGATGACCGATGACAAGATATGCTGGGTCGATAGCAAGGAATACAAGTTGCAGACAGCCACCCAGACGCTTGCCGACAGCAAGACAGGCAAGGGGCAGAAGAAACTTGAACAGAAACTCAACGAACTTCAAGCCAGCGGTTTGAGCCAGGCAAAGGTGATGGAGCTGCTGGGCGGCGTGAAGGTGTATGGCGGTCCTGGCAACAAGGAAAAGTCGTGGTGGGACAACTTCACTTCAAGCAGCGACACCGAGAAGCTGCGCGTGGAAGTGCCCCGCATCCTCACTATGCTCGAACCCGTGTTCTGCATCAATGAACTTAACGGAGCAGGGGCCGTACACCCCGAGGAGAACATCATCACAGGCACCAACATCTACCTCAAGTTTGACTTCGTCCCCGAGAAAGGTAGCATCCACCAGCTCTACATGTACAGCGAATATGGCAATGCACGCATCACCATAAACTTCGCAACAGGCAGCCCCAAAGTCACCAAGGTGGAGAAAGTGTGACGCCGGGGGAACTCTGACCTCTCGGGGAACTCGGGGAACTCGGGGATTTTTCTCTCGTTTAGAGACTCTTTGACTGAAAGAAATTATAAGAAATTAAAAGAAATTTTTGTTGCGAGTTCTTTTAAAGACTGAAAGAACAGAAATAAATAATTTTGAATAATTTCGGATAATTTCTTTCAGTTTTCACTCTGACCTCTCGGGGACCCCGGGGAACTCGGGGAATTTTCTCTCGCGGATAACGCAGATTGCGCAGATTGTATATTTTCAGCTTATTTTCAGTATATTTCAAGCGCAGCGCCATCTGCTTGATTTATTTTTTGACAGAAAAACAAAAGAAAATGAAATTATTCTAATTATTTTAATTTCTTTCAGTTTTCACTCTCGGGGAACTCGGGGAACTCGCGGAAATTTTTTGCTCCTTGGGAAATTTTTCAGAAATTAATAATATTTCCCCGAGTTCCCCGGGTTCCCCGAGAGATAAAAAACTTCCCCGAGTTCCCCGAGAGAGAGAGACTCACGCGGATTGCGTGCGTATTGCTCGGCTACACGTATTCTATTTTAAGGATTTCGGCAAGGTTGACGGCATATCCGTTCTTGCTGCCGGGGTAGTAGATGATCGACAGTCCGCGGTAGGGTTCGGGCACGCGCAGGGTGTCGATGGAGTTCCACTGCGGCCGGCCGAAGTCGCTCGACTCTCCCGAGAGCTCGAGCGTGCCTTGCAGGTAGTTAAATTCATAGTAACCTCCCCCGCGGCAAGTGTCGCCAGGTTCAAGCAAGTGCTTGTGCAGGTTGACCATGCCCAGGCGGAACTCGCCGCTCGCTGTTATGATAAACTTGGGATACATGGTCTTATAGCTTGTTCAAATCCACGGTGAGTCCTTCGTTGCCCAGGATGGTGTTTGGGAACACCTCTCGGGCTTGCTCCAGCAGCGGCGTCTCGTCGAGGTAGCGCTTCGAGTAGTGTCCCAGGATGAGCCGCTTGGCTCCAGCCTCGTGTGCCACAGTGGCGGCTTGGCGCGATGTGCTGTGGAAACGCTGCTTGGCCTTGGCTTCGCACTCGTCGCCGTAGGTCGCCTCATGATACAGCCAGTCAACGCCTTGCACGGCCCGGATGACCTTTGGGGTGAACATCGTGTCGCTGCAGTAGGCATAGGAGAGCGACGGGTCGGCGGGGCGTGTAAGGTGCGAGTTGGGCACGATGACACCCTCGGGCGTCACGTAGTCACCTCCCTGGCGCAATGTGTTCAAAGCGTAGTTAGGCACGTTGTGAAACTTCACCATCTCGGCGTTGATGTGGCGCATCTTGGGTTTTTCCCTGAAGATGAATCCCACCGTGGGCACTCGATGCACTAGCGGAATAGTCTCAACAGTGATTGCATCGTCCTCGTAGATCACTTCATGGCCCACCTTGATGACGTTGAACCGCAGTTCGTAGGGACGCTCGCGGCAGAAGTAGTCCATTGCGTCCTTGAGCAGCCGTGCTCCGTCCTCAAAGATGTGTACCGTCACACCGTTGGTGTTACCCAGCAGCGCCAGCGTGGAAAGCAGTCCCGGCAGTCCGAAGCAATGGTCGCCATGCAGATGGCTGATGAAGATGTGTCCCAGCCTGGAGAATTTGAGCCCCATGCGTCGCATTGCCAGCTGGGCGCCCTCGCCACAGTCGATCATAAACAGGTTATCGCGCACATTAAGCACCTGGCACGACGGCACATGGCGCAGTGTGCAAGTGGCCGAGCCGCAGCCCAGTATGTTTAGTTCAAGACGTGTCATTTCTTTTAGATTCTTTTATATATTGCAAAGGTACTATATTTTTTGACTTTAAGAACAGCAGGGACAAAAGTTTTAGTATATTTTAAACAGATGCAGCCAGTGTGGCAACTACACAGCAATAGGCTTTCCCCGCGCGGATCTCACGGATCTCACTGATTTTTTTTTCATTGAAAATATATTAACAATTAGAGGCTGAAAGCCGACACGCACAAAGCTTGCTTTGGCCCCATACCCCCCACCGAAGGGAGTGAAACGACGGCCGGTGGGGGGGGTGTGAAGTGTAATAAAATCACGGTTGAAGACCGCTACCTCGAAACGTGCAAGGTTGCGGTCTTCAACCGCGGTACAGTGTATTGCGTTTACCCTGCCCTGCCTTCGCTTGCGCTCAGTTAGGACAGGGTTATGTGCAGAACTGCGTTCTGCGTGTCGGCTTTCAGCCTCTCATTACAAAATCATGTGAGATCCCCGCGCGGATAAAAAACTATTGTAGTATAGTTACAACAGATTGCTCTGATTTAACTGAATAAGAAATTATTCTAATTATTTTAATTTCTTTCAGTTATTATTAAATCTGTGTTATCAGTGAGATCCGCGCGGGGATATTACCCAAAATACCATTGCTGAATAGTTACC
>NZ_JAZLLZ010000042.1:0-27122 GCF_045598405.1 Sodaliphilus sp. | reverse complement strand
GTACCTTTGTCCATAGGTTTGAAATTTGTAGTATGGTCACACAAAGTTACAAACCTTTTGGGAAAGGGCAAATGTTCTTTCCCTTTTTTTTTGCTCACGCGTGAACGCGCGAGGATTCAAGTTTTATCGGACAGCAATAATAAAAATTAGATAAAGTACTGATTTTCTTGCTGAGAAATTTGGTTTTTTCAAATATTTTTAGTATCTTTGTATTGGATAAAAATATTAGGGCTATGATTAATTTCAGCAAATTCAATTCATTGTATTCGGTTGCAATGTATTTCAACACCGAATCAAAGTGTCAACAAGCAATTGTTGAATCTCGTTGGGGTGATGATGTTGTATGCCCTTATTGTGGCAAACACAAGTGGTAGTGAGTGTTTCAAGCAGATGTTTACAAAGAGTATTGGTGTTGTTGATTATGAAATATTAAAGAATGCTGCATAAATATTTCATAAATTTGTTATATTTGAAGTATGGGAAAGATTAAGAAATTTGAAGAATTTATTGAGAATGTAAATGAAAGATATTCTGTAGAGGATAATTTACACAGATTAGATGAAATGGCAAAAATCTCAAGAGATTTTGACCAATTACCTAAAAATGCAGAAGTCTGGGTATATGGAGAAAATGATGAACAAGGAACAAAAACACCACACTTTCATCTTAAAATAGATAATGGAAAGATTGAGTTGGAGATAAAGTTGGAGAATATTGTAGATATGACAATATGGAGGACCAAACATAATTTCCCCAAATCATGGGATGGTATAACTGAAGTTAGAGACAAGGTTAAAGATTGGTTGATGAAACCAAATAAAAAGAGACCATCTCTATATAATTGGCAAATAGTAACCGATGAATGGAATAATGCAAACTCTTCAAATGAAGTAGAAGATGATTTTGTAGTACCTAATAAATAACAATAAAAGTGTATGAAGAATATAAAAGGTTTTGATGAATTCAAAGAAGATAAAAAATTGAAAGTTCTTGATATTTTTGATTTTGACAACATTCCAATGTTAGAATTGGATAAGGCATATATTGAATATGAACCATTAGATGATGATATAGATTATTATTCTTTGGATGAAGATTATATACTTGAAATAAAAGACAATAAATCAAATGAAATCCACAATACTCAAGATGTTGTGACTCAAGCAAAAAATCAACTAAAAATTCAAGATTTTCAAATAAGAATTAAATCCCCTAATGGAGTTGATTATATTGAAGCAAAGAAATTACTGAAAGAATATCCCGATTATTTTACAATGAAAACTGCTTTGTTGATTCCTGCTATTAAAAGGGATGTTGATGTAATCACTGAATTCATGGATATTAAAGGATATTTTAGAGCAAAATCAGCAACATATAAAGATAAAAGAGGAAGACTTTGGATGGTACTGTTGTTTGACCCTAAAAAACAAGAAAGTATTAGAGAAATGGTACTCAAACATTATAAGTATGCATATCACACTTCACCATCATATAATGCAGAGTCAATAGATACAAATGGAATATTAGCACAAAAATCAAGTGTGCCATTTGAAACTAACACAAAGAGAGTATATTTATATTTAGGGAATACTTCAAACCCCGAATATGTAAATATGATGACATCAATATCAAAAAAAATCAAAAGGGAGAACAAAGAATTTGCAGGTGATTTTGTAGAATATGAAATTTTACTTAAAAATCTTCCTTCAAATGCTGAATTTTATATTGATATTCATGGTTATGGAAAAGATTATATTTACACAGAAACAAATATACCAGTCAATGCTATAAGAGATACAGAAGATAAATCATACTAAATTTGATTATCTAAACAATAACATATTAAGGTCGGTAGTTAGGTATAGTCCAATATTTTTATCCAATTTAACCCATATAGGGTATGTGAATATCTTAATGGGTGCTAACCTACTACTGACCTTCTTTTAAGACTATTTATAGTCAACAAGTATATCATTACCAAAGTATATTATTTATTTCGGTCGCTTTTGAGCCTGCTTTGGTATCTCCGACGGTCTCGACCATCGGTTACGATGCAGTGTAACGACTCTGTCGTTGTCATATAATCTACTCAAAACATATCTCAAAATCGCCTCGACATAATTAATAGAACCCACCGTAATTCACAGGGTGCTATCAGTATTTATTCTTCTGTGGGTTGCTGGTTGAGGATGATTGCAGCCCGATAAATGCTGACTGATGATGTCTCAGTAGTTTTCTTGTATGCGTGAAATGAGCGTGCGGGTGCGCTCGATGAGGGTGCCGTAGTGCTTGAACTCGGCATCGGTCGACTGGATTGCCTCCTCGATTTGCTTGATCTGCTCGTCGATTGCCGCAATCTTGGGGTTGATGTTGGCGTCAATCCACGACTGGGTGTCCTCGTCAAACTTCATGTCGATGACGTTGGCTGCCTCGTCAAAGGTGTTGCGTATGTCGCTGCGGCAGCCCAGGAGCTGCTTCTGCATTTTCTCCTCCTGGCAGTCGTCCCATATCTGCAGGCCTATGCCCAGCATCACACCGCCCACGCCCAGCACTTTGCCGAACTTGCTTATCTTGGAAGACACCTTCACGGCCTCCCAGGGCTTGAACTGCTTGCCGAAGGTCTGACCTGCCTGCAGCATCATGCTCTCGGCCTCGGGCGAGGCAAACGACCCTAGCAGGAACACCGTGTTCCAGCCTATCTCGGTCTTGGGGCCGGTGGCACACTGGGCTATCCAGCGGCTTATCTTGATTGCCTGTTCCGACCCGGTGCGCAGTTTGCCGGCAGTTTCTTGCGACAGCTTGATGGCGCCTATCTCTTTCTTGATTGCCGACTTCAAAGTTCCGGCAAACTCGGTGGTCTCGAGGCGTTCCACGTTCTTCACGAGCGTGTCGTTCTCGAGCTTGATGATTTCTTCAAGTTCGCGCACGGCCTCGGTATAGACCGAGTTGGTGCTCTGGTATTTCTCTTGCAGCTTGCCGTTCACCTCTTCTTCTTTCTCTTGCGAGGTGAGGTTGTTGGCGATGTCATATCCCCAGTTGCGCACCTCTTGCGACTTGCGGCGTATCAGGTTGTAGGCCTCGGTGTTGATGCGCTCCTTTGCCTCGGTGAGCATGCGGCGCTGCTGGTTGAGCAATTCAATCGAACCGTCGGCGCAGTAGTCGCCGCTCTTGAACTCGGCCATGGCCTCCGAAAGCATCTGCTCAAGCTTGTAGAGCGATGTGGTGCACTTGCCCAGCGTCTTTTTCTTGGCGATGAAGCGGTTCATGTTCTCGTAGAAGATGTCAAATCCGCTCATCTTCAACAGTTCCGCGCGGTCTTCGCCATCGGCTTCCTGCGCATCGAGATAGCAGTTCACGTCGATATAGCTCACATAGAGGTCTTCGGCTGTGTATTCGGGCGAAATCACGGGAAGCACGTCGTGGGCGAAAAACTCAGCCTGGCCCTCCTCGGTGTTGCCATAGGCCGACGACTCCATCTTGTTGAACACTAGCATCATCTCGTTGCCCTTGCCCTTCTCGATGAGCAGCTTGCGGAAGTGGTTGCCCAGCCCCTCGCTGAACCCCTCGGCGGTGCACACAAACACGATGAGGTCGGCATCGGCCATTGCCTTGTAGGTCATCTCGTCATGGTCAGGACGCTTCTGGGTGTGGATGCCCGGGGTATCTACCACCTCGATGCCGTTCCAGTCGAGCACATGGCACTCGCCTGTGGTCACTCCCTGGCCTATCTCCAGCTCTTGGCCGGTGAGGATCGACAGGATCGACGACTTGCCTGCGCTGTACTGGCCGGCAAAGACGATGCTCACTTTCTTGCCTTCGTCAACAAAATGAGCGGGCACGAATTGAGCCCTGTGTTTCAGGTTCTCGATTGATGACGATGAGAATGCCTGGCGGGTCTCGGCAAACAGTTCTAACGCCTCGGCGTTGAATTCTTCTATACTTAACTTGCTCATGTTCATTTTCTCAATATGATGTGGATGTTCATTATTTGCTGTATCAGGTTTATCGAGTCAATCTCCTCCATAGTGAAGTTGCTGTTGCTCAAGTACACTATTGTGTGCTGGCCGCCGTCGAGCTGCATGAATTGCGGCTCCAGGTCGATGTCGAAGTAGTTGAGCAGGTAGGCGAGCTGTTCCTCGGCCGGCTTGCCCTGCTGCCACTTGACCACATGGATGGTTTCCTTGTTGCCCAGCTTCGACGATATGTCGTGCGCGCTGCATGGCAGGTCAGCGGTTCCGTTCACCACGATAGCCACGCGGCGGCCGGGCACGCGAGCCACGCACTCAATGCGGTCGAGCTCGGGAGCGTCAAGCCCCAGGGCATTGAATATGTTGGCAATCATCATCTTGCTTATGTTCTTGTGGTTCTTGCTGTAACCAAGTGCCAGCTCCCTCTCGCTTGCCGACAGAGCCAGCAGGCTGCTGCCTATCATCTTCAGCGTGTCGGCAACGGTGTTCTCGTTCTTGATGATGCTGATGTTGAACCCCCCGATGGTCTTCTCCTTGCTCTTCTTCTCGGCATAGTCGATGCTCTCGTTGAGTTTCTGGGTGAGCATGAGACGGCGTTCGCGCAGTTTGTTCTCCTTGGAGTCACACAGCCATGCCAGCAGCGAGAATGCCGCCCCCACGCCAGCAGCTGCCCAACCTATGGGGTTAGACGACAGAGCCATGGCGGTTATTGCCAGGCCTGCGCTGCTCAACGCTCCGGTCCACTTCATCACGCGTTTCCAGTTCACAAACTGGTAGTTGCCCAGCGTGTTGTTGTACTGCCAGGTGTAAGAGAAGTCCATCTCGGTCTTCAGCTCCGACAGCATCTCGGCGATCTTCTCCTCAAGCCTCGTCTGCACGGTCGTGAACAGCTTGTCCAGGTTGGCCTGCGTGGTGAATCGCTGGCAATGCTCCTTCCACGCCTCGTCCACGTTGCTGTCCTCGAGGTGCATCTCCACAAAGCCGGGAATCGAGTTGCGCAGCTTGTTGTACTCGCGGGTGATAGAGTTGGAGATATTAGACTTCTGCCCGCGGTTGAACGATGTGCACCAGTCCTCAAACTGGGCAATCTTGTCTTGCATGACGAGGTACTGGCTGTGGGCGTTGCTGCTGAAGTCAAAGAGCAGGTTCATCTGCTGGAACAGCGGCGCGTCGATGATCGACAGGTAGCACTTCTTGCGGTGCAGCACGCCATTAGTATATACCTCATTGATGATAGCGTCCTCCACCAGGGCAAAGCGGCTCACCTTCTCCAACTCGTTCTTCTTGCTGGCGTAACCCTCTTGCTGCGAGGCATACTTGGCAAGCAGGTGGGTCACGATAAACTCCACATGCTCGCTTGGCAGCTGTTCGTGCAGGAACTTGTTGAACTGCTCGCTCAACCCGTCTATGTTCATGCGCTCGTTGAGCTTGTCGGGGTTGTCGAGCAAGCGCTTAAGCCTGAAGTCGTCCACCTTCTCGCCTATGCTCTGCTTGAAGTTGCACACGCACACTATGGGCTTGTCCATGCGCTTGAGCTTCACCAGCCAGTCGGCCTCGGTGCCCTCCGGTTGGCCGGCTGTGATCATGAACAGTATCAGGTCGGCATAGATGGCTGCCGACTCGGCCTTCTTGTCGTCTTCATCGCCGCCGTAGGCATCAATGCCAGGCACATCGGTAACCGACATACCCTCCCATTCATAGCTGCGCACGTCGCGGGTGGTGCGTTGACCCCCCTTGCCTATGTGCGACCCGTCGCCGTGAGTGAGAATCTCCATCAGTGTGCTCTTGCCGGCCTTGGTGCGGCCAAACAGGGTAATGTTAAACCTAGAGTTCTCCTTGTGCTTCGTTTCCAGGTTGTTCTGTGTCTCGAAGAACGACGATTTAAACTCGGTCTGCACCAGTTCAAGC
This sequence comes from Sodaliphilus sp., assembly GCF_045598405.1. NCBI lineage: Bacteria > Pseudomonadati > Bacteroidota > Bacteroidia > Bacteroidales > Muribaculaceae > Sodaliphilus > Sodaliphilus sp. The sequence goes on along the minus strand of NZ_JAZLLZ010000042.1, from coordinate 21,246 downwards.
TGTGACTTGATGTTATTGATCAGGGCAATGTCGGTCACATGATAAGTCTCCAGGTCGCCCAGGCAGTCAGTGATAATCAACGAAGCATCCTCAATCGACTGCTTAAGCCCTGCGAGATAGACCTTGGCGTCCTCATAGCCCTGCCTGTTAGCCATGTGGCAAGCATCAAGCGCCGCCTGCAAGTGGTCTCGGGTAATATGTTGGGAAGTACTATTCACTCTTGTAAAATATTAACTAATTGCAAAGATACTTTATTTTTGCGTAAAACAAAAAAATGAAAGAGAAATTTAGACATTCCTCCCCTTCACAATGTCACACACCGCCAGCGATGTGCAGGGACTAGAGTTTGCTGGTTGCAACACGAGATTTGGTTTACCTACAAAAATAAAGGGTAAATTCTACTTTTTTATGCCAACTATACTTTATTTAAGAAAAAAAGATTATCTTTGCACATCTTTCAGTAAGTGTAAACTTGCATTAGATAATTGATGCCACTATGTAGTTGCATCAGTCACATTTGGTAAAAGGCGTTACTAAGCGCTTGGTTCTACGTGTTGAAACTTGGAACACTTCAATGACCAGTTAGACCCAAAGCAGCGAACGACGCCCACTTGGTATGTACTATTATGTCATGTATCCTTTGTGCCCATACGGTTGCAAAGGAGGTGCGTATATATACCACCGTGGGGCTTGTGTCGTTGCTCGTCTGCAACTGGCCAGGTAAGTTCCAAGACCTCAACACGTGAAGCGAGCAATAGAGTGCGGGCTTCACGTTTTTTATTATCTGTGATTTACCTTAATATAACTACGTTAATCATCTGACCTGAAGCCCGGTCAGGAAAAAATATTGAAAAAACATGAATAACAATTCCACAATTAAAATCGTAGGCTTAGTGGGATTTTTGGCCTTCGCAGCAGTGAGTTGTTGGGCTACTAGCGAGTCTTTACACCTATTATTACCTAGTTGGCCTGTTATATTTTGTTGGGCAGTAACTATCGGCTTTTTCTTTATTGCTTCATGGGGTACAAAGATGATTGTTGATAGTTTAAACCAAAATATCTACATGGAAAAGCGAGGTTTACGTCTTATAGGTGGCGTTTTGGTCGTTTTGTTTTTCTGGTTGGTTTGCAGTATGCCTACCAATACCCACACATTTTTCTATCGTCAAGTTGCCTCTGACGTGACAACGGCAGATTTATCTACTACCAAAAGCTATCTTACTGATATTAGTGAAAACAGGAAAACATTAAGTGATTATCAACTAGAAGTAGAAAAGGTACAACGAGAAGTGAACTCAAAACTTATTGACCTCGAAGCAGAGATTGACAATCCTGTGAATGTGGGCGATGGACCAAAGGCAAAAAGTATCTTATATGAAATATCACAAATATTAAGGTGTAAACCAATCGAAACTTTATCAGGTGCTGCATCAAGTCCACAACAGAGAGAAGCGCGTAAAAAGGCTTATAGAACAATCGTACAAAATCAGCTTGAAGCTTATGTTGCCGATTTGGCAAAAAGTGCTGATGGCAAAAAGAGTGGTGATGCTAAGCTTGCCACAAAAGCAATCAAACAAATTTCCCAGATGCAAGCCGTTATTACCGATATGAAAAACCAAGGTAATATAGAAAACGACAAGATTATGCAATCTGATGTTGTTATGCAAAATGGATATACGATAGTAAAGAACAACAGTGGTGCGGTAAATTTCCAAAACAAAGACGATGAAGTGCTCTATACAGCAGACCCTATAGTAACAAAGACACATCGCCTCTTAAGTGTTTTTGATGTGTGGAAAGACTGGCTTACAACAACTAAATATGATGGTCATGGCTTCATTTTCTGGGTTCTTATATCAATCCTTGTTGACATCGCTGCCTTCATATTCTTTGACATGGCATTCAAGAAAAGAGACTAATGAATAACAACAAATAATACGACACAACATAATTATGGCAATTGAAATAAATAACGGCGGTATTGCGCCTGTAGAAGGAATTGAACCTATTACTCCTGGTATTGACAATGTTTCTCAAGAGTTGGTAGAACCGACATCTACCCAAGGTCCTGCTGGATTGTCTCAGCAGGAGTTGAATGACCCCAACAGTATTCGAGTTACTATTGCGGACCAAAGCACCCCCATCGTAGTACTTTATGGACCTCCTGCTTGTGGTAAAACAATGACTCTGGTGCGCATGACCCGTTTCCTGAAGAAACATGGATATACAGTCGCTCCTGAGAGAATATTCAGGCCGTCTTTTGACAACAATTATTGCGATCTTTGTGATAATTTTGACCAAATGATGAATTCGGACAATGCAGCAAATAGTACTAGCAGTATTAGCTTCATGCTTGTGAAAGTCTTGAAGGATGGTAAACCTATCTGCCAAATACTTGAGGCTCCCGGTGAATATTATTTCAACCCAGATGACCCCAACAGAGAATATCCAGCTTATGTTCATGCAATCATTAATGGCCCGAATAGGAAAGTTTGGTCCATCATGGTGGAACCCGACTGGACAGACAGTACTCCCAGGGCTAACTATGTGACTCGCATTGCTAATCTAAAGACAAAGATGTCTTCTCAGGACAAAACTCTTTTTGTCTTTAACAAGATTGACTTGACTCCGTATGTTAGAAGCGCAGGAGAAGTTAACACTAAGGAAGCAATAAAATATATACAAAACCTATATCCTGGCATTTTTGCTCCGTTCAAGAACGAGAACCCTATCACAAAATTCTTCAAAGAATATAATTGCGAATTCGTACCTTTCATGACAGGCTCGTATGCTCGAACAATGAACGGAGGATTCATGTATACAGAAGGCCATGAGTCGTACGCAAAAAAACTGTGGCAAGCGATGCTTAAGTTAATTAACGGATAATTTACTATTATGGGTCTAAATATCAATTTATTCGTCCATGGAGTCCCAATGGGTCAGAAGATTTGGGGACCAAAAGGTGATGACAACATGTTCCTGTCATCATTTTATGGTCCCAAATGGGACATGCCCGAAATAATGAAAGTTGATGTAATGACTTTTGGTGGCTCTACTTACTGCTATTATTCGTTTGTCAAGGGCAAGAATGTGTGTGATGCCAATGGACGTGAGGGCGCCTATTTCGCTCTCACGGTCCGCGTCAATGCTTTTTACGCTGATGTTCAGAATATGTACAATGTACTGAAAGCAACTTATGACAAGATGTGTGTGGGGCTATGTGTTCAGGATGATGGAAACTCAATCAAATACTTGGTGCCTGATTTTTCAGGAATAGACTCAAAGCTCAAGGAAATGGAGAAACATCTTTTGGGCTATATAGGTGAGTATTCGATAGGCGACGACATAGTTTCTTTAAATGGATTCTCGTATAGTAGCCAAGGGACAGTCACAAATTGCAACTTACATGAGTGCAGCAAGGAAACTGCCTTGGACATAGTGAAGAGAACTGGCAAAATTGTAGTTTCCCCATGGTTCCCATCGGCAAGTGCAGCAAGAGTAATATCTCAACTACAAAACGACTTGCAAGCGACTATCCAGAGAACTTCCCAAGAAATTAGAATGCAGCAGCAAGCATCCCAAGAAAAAATTGACGCAATAACAAGGCAGTCGCGCGAGGAACTCAGAGAATGCCGCGAGGAAGCTCGTAAGCAAATGTCACAAGCCGATAAAGATTGCCAGGAAAAAATTGAGGAAATCAAGAAAAGCTATTCAGATGTTGATGCGACAATCAAAAGAATGAAAGTTCAAATCGATGCGGAAAAAGCGACGGCAAAAGAGTATAAAGAGAAATGTGACAAGATGGATAAAGAAATTGCTCGCAATAAAACTCGTGTACAAAAATTGGAAACTGAATATGCACGGTTAGAAGATGATTACAGACAATTATCAAAAGGGCAACCTGTGGTTCCTCGCCCTCGCAGAATTAACTTGTGGCTTGTCTCTGGTGTGAGTTTTTTTATCTTACTGCTCTTAGGGTCATCCATCATCTTTGGAGTAAAATGTTACAGTGTAAAGAAAGAAATACAGGAAAGAGACGCCCAAATAGAGCAGATGCAGACAGAAAACGACAGTCTTAATAAAATAGTGAAAGGTTCAAGAGGACAATTTGGGACCTCCGAAAGCGTTGGCTGTTCTCAAATAGGAACTCAAGGTGACAGCACTCAACACTCTAACCCACAACAAGAATACAAAAAGGGCTCCACCCAGCCACCCAAAGAAGGAAGCGAAAAAGCAACAAACCAAGATGCAACTCAAACACAAACCAAAGAACAAAAAAAAGAGACTCATCCTGAAAAGTCAAAAGTGACTGCTTAATCTTGATTGGGCCTATTGTTGTACTAACTTGATCAATGTGTTTTTAATTAACAAATAATGAAACAACTTAAACAAATCATATTACTATCAGCTATGGTAATATTGCTTCTTGCCTCTTGTGATGGGGGAGAAACGAAGAAAGTTACCTACTATGATGACGAGATAGAAAACGAGGTGGAAGAAACCGAGGCAAGCGAAATAGACTCTCCCAACGAGGGATACAGCGTAGCAGTGCCTTTTACAGAAAGAGGGGGAGTAAAACTTGTTGCAGTAAAAGTTAACGATCAGTTTACTATAGATATGATAATTGATAGCGGATGCTCTGGTACCTTGATTTCTGTTTCTGAAGCAAAATATCTCTACGAGAAGGGAGGCATCTCTGACGATGACTTCTTGGGCACAAGCCGTGCTCAAATTGCTGACGGAAGCATTGTTGAAAATCTGGTTGTTAATCTGCGGAAACTTGAAATAGGAGGACTAATCATGTGTGAAGACGTTGAAGCTACAGTGTCTAATAACACAAATGCCCCACTATTGTTAGGGAACGAGGTCTTAAATCGTACTGCCTCTTATTCGGTTGACAATGAAAACAAGGTAATAATCTTTAATCTTAGGTAATGAATATATCAGTATATTTATTTGGCGATTTTAGCCACGGTTTTATACAGTATCCCAACGACTACTCTAAAACCATTTTCGAAACATTCCGTCATAACGCACAAGCAACAACTCAGATTGCGATTCATCGTGATGAGGATCTCATGTATTACGGATATCTTCGTATGCTCGAAAATGACAAATACATAGGTCTGTGCACAGTTGTCAACGGAAAGGTGATAACTGATATTGACAGTTTGTTTACTGTATATGAGCGTGCTATAGAGACCATGGTGCGTAATGGTTACCTTATTCACTTTGATGACAAAGGTGAGATTACGGCAAAAATAGATATACTATATGAGAACAAAGAGGAAATTGACTTAATCACATCAATCCTCCAGGAATCGTTTAATCGTCTTGAAAGTAGTTCACGACCCCTGCCAGCCGTGAACTACTCTATAGCCTCTAACTCCGTTGCTAGTTTCTCTATACAAGATAATGGAGAAGATATAATAAAATCTAGTTATTCCTATGGATACACAATGGTGTATAAATCCAAAGGGTTCAACACGGCTCAGATGAATAGCTATAAAGGTATAATCGCAAGGAAATTTCACGAAATAGAGGAACTGCAAAATGAATGCAACCAACTCAAAGGAGAAGTGTCATCACTCAAGAACAAGCAGCGTAACATAAAGTGGGTTGCATTGCTAGGAATAGTTGCAATCGTGTTTGGTCTCATATTGTGGAATAAGGTTCTCTTCCCCTCAGAAGTGACAAAAAAAGATATGGGAGAATATGTGTATTATGGACCAATAAAAAATGGAGAGCCTAACGGTATAGGCGTAGCCATATATAAGGAAGATGACGCATCTGGACGCTTGTATTACTATGGCAATTTTACCTCTGGCAAGAGAATAGACGATAATGCTTATTTGTTTTACAAAAACGGTTCATACTTTAATGGTAAAATGGATGAGGACTGTTGGAAAGAAGGATTGTTATTTAGCACGAACAAAGAACACTTTATCGGCAAATTCAAAGACAACAAACCGTTTGATGGCAAGTGGTATGAACACAAACTAGTTCAAACAATAAAAAATGGAGAATGAAATGAAAGTCAGAAATCTCTTATATTTATTAACATCGTTCTTACTCACATCCACTGTTGTTTGTGCTCAAGATATCCCTACACGAAATAGAGCAAAAGACAAAAAGGAGATATCTGTCCATTCAAAGATTGGTAAGAATAATCCTCAGCTAAATAAAGGAAATTCAAAAAAAAGAAACTCCCAAAAGAAACGTAAGTCAGCAAAAACAGCTCCAGTGCCATTGTATGTATTTATAAATGGCAAAAGTCAAGAAGAGACTACAATAAACTATTCTGGAGGAACAGCACAATATTTTGTTGACTCAAATATTGAAAACGGCCTTTCTTATGGTTTTTTCTATCCAGAAAACGATGAGCTAAAACCTTTTGATCCTAGTTGGTTGCATTTTCAAGATGTTGACGAAGAACATTTTAATCTCATTTTTGATTATAATGACACATATGAATCAAGAGGAGCATTATTCCTGCTTGGAAATCCTGAAAATGTAGAAGCAACAGCAGCGATCTTTATTATGCAAAATGCTAAACCTATTACTGCTTCGGGAAAGATTGTAAAAGCAACTCTTCGGCATAATGTGCTTTTAGGTAATGGAAAAAAATATCTTGAAATAAACGCAGACGTTTCACTTCAAAACGCTAGAAATTTGAATTTTGTTGTCGGTGCTATTCTTCAAGATGAAGATGGGGCCTATATTCCGGCTAAATGGGAATATCCAATGTACCGTACAGAAGATGGGACTCTAATAGCAACACATCAATTCACCTCATATTCTGACACATATCGTGGAAATGTTACAATTCAAATCCCTAATGATGCCATGATATTGTGGAAAAACGGAAACAAGCATAAGCTACATTGTCAACTATTTATTCACTGTGTTGAATCTAATGAAATAATAAAGAATTCCGAATATTCTGTCCCACTGAACACAAAAGAGAAGAAAAAGGAAATCATAACAGAAGACAGATAATCTTAGTCATTAACCTGGCCCAATCTATTATGGACACAATAAATAATAATAATTAATATGAAAACAAGTAAATCATTTTTTCTCATTGTCTTAGTTGCAATGTTTCTGGCCATTGGACTATCATCTTGTGCTCTCGACGCTAACAAGAAAAGCATCGTTGGAACATGGACACACTCACAATCTTACACAGAATGGTCAGATGATGGCTTTGGAAATATAGAAATTTTATATGAAGGGGCAATCACTTATACAGATGCGGGAATTGCCATAGAAAAAGGACGTTTTACCTATAGTATTACCATAACAGACGAAGAATCTTTTTTGGAAGGTGCCATTATTACACTGAAGTATAATTTGTCTGTTTTAGGTACCTATAGCGTTTCTAACACAACACTAACAGAAAAGGGCAAAGATGTTGATATTTCTTTTGTATCGGCTGATACTAACTTACCTAATGGAAATAATGGAGCTAAACAAGAACTGATCAAATCCTATAGGCGTGTGTTTGAACAAAACGTTAATGCAGAAATAAAGAAAGCTTTATATGATAATAATATCTCTGAGATTATAAATATCAGTGAAACCAAAATGATTCTTAAGGATAGTGAAGGAGAAGTAACAGAGTATTACAAGTATTATGAGAGATGATAAAAGATATTGAATAGGATAATTCAATTAATATTACTTATCCCTCACCGCACCCGCTGTATGGCGCAATAAGTTGGCAAGATTTCATTGGTGAAATGCGTGGGTTCATACATATAGAGGAGGAACTCATATGTCGGGGTGTGTTTTTTGATGGGAAGCGGAGTGATGTTTTGTATTTTTGCGTAACCCCCTTCACAGCCCGCACAATGTCACAAAACATAATCCAAGTTTTCCATTGCATCTTAAGCCCCCGTGCCATCAGCGTCAGCTGTTGGCTCTACAGGTCTTGTTTTCCAGGAAATCATTAATAACACAAAAAAGTAACCGCACCGGGTGTTGTGCCTGGTGCGGTATATCTTTAACCCCGAGTTTAGGGTTTTAAGAGAAGGTTGTCCAGTGGATTAATCCTCCTTTGCGCGGAGCTGCTGAACGTAAACGGCCTTCATCATCTTCTTGCGGTTAGTTACTGAAGGCTTCTGGAATGCCTGGCGTGCGCGGAGCTCTTTGATGATACCAGTCTTCTCATATTTTCTCTTAAATTTCTTGAGGGCGCGTTCGATGTTGTCGCCTTCCTTTACGGGTACGATAATCATAATCTTTTGTTTTAAATTTTGTTGTTTATAATAATTTTGTTTGTTTTCTCGTTTCTTGTTCCTCCCGCTGGGATTGTTGTAGCCAGCACATGCACACTCATTCGCTGCATGGCGCAGTAATGGAGTAGGGGTGAGGAAGAAAATGTAAAAAAATGAGTGGATTTCCGCTATATGTGCTCTATAATTGTGGACCTAGCACTGGCTCACACGATAGCACACGGGCAGCGGCGCGCCCTTGCTAAATAGGTAATATGTTGATAATCTGTGTCTAAACGGGTTTAAACAAAACCTCCTTTCAATTTTAGCACTGCAAAGTTAATCAAAATCATTTAATTGACAATGCTTTGGCGAGATTTTTTTATTGTTGTCCAGTAAAAAAAGAAAATATTTATATTTTGATTTTTATTTGATTTCAAGCGAAGCACCATTCTTTGAGGTAGTCTGTATTTAGTTCGTGTCTGGGTAGAAGCACTGCGCTTGAAATACACTGAAAATAAGCATAAAACAAATGTTGATTTCCAATTACTTATAACTTAACTTTAGCATTTGATAATAAATATTGCTAATTTATTGTCCAGCAGGACAATACCTGAATAACCCCCACCGCCGAACGTAGTGGCGGTGGGGGAATAGTATCAACAAGCAGATGCGTCCAGTAGGACGCTAATCGGAGCAAATAGATGAGACTCAAATGGTTTCACATGCTAAAGTTGAGTTACTTATAATTTTGTTCTATGGGAGGGACAGCGTTAGGCGAGTTTCTTTGTCTTGACTAGCGTCAAGAATGTGGTTGCCATGGCTAGGATGCCGAATGTCCACGAGATGACGCCGCTGGTGAGTGTGCCCCAGTGCTGGGTGATGCCGGCGACGAGATAGGTGGCAAAGGCTATGGCTGCCACGGTGATGGCGTAGGGCAGCTGCGACGAGACGTGGTTGGCGTGCTTGCAGCCCGACCCCGCACTTGCCATGATGGTGGTGTCGCTGATGGGCGAGATGTGGTCGCCGCACACCGCGCCTGCCATACATGCCGAGATAGAGATGATGCGCAGCGGCGCACCCACGGGGAAGACTGCCACGCAAATGGGGATGAGGATGCCGAATGTTCCCCACGATGTGCCTGTGGCAAATGCCAGGAAGCATGACACGACAAATATCACTGCTGGCAGCAACTGGTCCAGATTGGTGCCTTGCATCAGCCCTGCTACGTAGGTTGCCGCACCCAGCGAGTCGGTCATTGACTTGAGCGTCCATGCCAGCACCAGGATGAGCATGGCAGGAACCATCGCCTCGAAGCCCTTGATGAGGCAGCTCATGGCGTCTTCAAAGTTGATGACTCGGCGGCTCGTGAGCCACCCTATGGTGAGCAGCAGCGCTGTGAGCGAACCTATCACGAGACCCACCGAGGCGTTGCTGGCGGCAAAGGCGTCGATAAAGTGTCCGCAGGTCTCGCCAGGGGTGAAGAATCCGCCCGAGTAAGCCATGCCCATCACGCACGATGCTATGAACAGCACTATGGGCACAACGAGGTCGAGCACGGTGCCGTTCTTGCCCAGTTTCTTGAGCGATATGCCGCTAGAGGTTGCCTCCATCTTGGCATCAGCAACCTCGCCCACCTTGTCGGGCTCCACCTTGTCGGTCTGCGCTTTGAGGTTATACTTGCGCATCAAGGAGAAATCCTTCTGAGACAGCACTATGAGCATCAAGAAGATGATTGAGAAGAATGCGTAGAAGTTAAATGGTATTGCCTGGCAGAAGAGCGCGAGCCCATTCTCGCCCACTGCGCAGAATCCCGCCACTGCCGCTGCCCAGCTCGAGATGGGGGCGATGACGCACACGGGAGCTGCCGTGGAGTCGATGAGGTAGGCGAGTTTCTCGCGCGACACGTGGTGGCGCTTGGTGACGGGGCGCATCACCGAGCCCACGGTGAGGCAGTTGAAATAGTCGTCGATGAAGATGAGCAGCCCGAGCATGAGCGTAGCAATCTGCGCGCCCACCTTTGACTTTACATGCTTGGCCGCCCAGCGTCCGAATGCTGCCGAACCGCCGGCCTTATTGGTGAGAGCAACCAGTGTGCCCAGGATGACCATAAAGATGAGTATGCCCACGTTCCACTTGTCGGAGATGCAGTGGATGAGTCCGAACGACTGTGCGTCGGCTCCGGTGCCCACGGTGTTGTCGAGCAGGTGGCTGATAAAGCCTTCCACGCCTGTGCCCATTGAGATGCAATAGAACACAGCACCCAGCACGATGCCCACAAACAGCGATGAATATACCTCCTTGGTGACCAGAGCAAGCAACATTGCCACCAGCGGCGGCACGAGCGACCAGTAAGTTCCTATAAAATTCATTTCCCTTACATCCTTTGGGTTAGCCACATAGACATGAACTTGTCACAGAGTTCGTATGTTCCCTGTTTAGTGGTGATGAGCTGTTTGCTCAACAAGGCTGATACCGCCTTCTGCACTGCGCTTGCCGAGTTGAGGTGATGTCGCTTGATAAATGCGGAGCTTGTGATTCCTGTGGCTTTGCCCTCGCTGGCAATAGCTTGCAGTATTGCGGTTTGGGACTGATTGAGTTGGAAGATGATGTCACTATAAGAATCCGCATGCGAGTGTATCACGTGCGACAACGCTGTGTCAATGTCGTCTTTCGTGCATTTTTCGCCCGCCGGAGTTAGTGAAAACAATTCGTTAAGCATCTTCTGCACATACCACGTCACTCCGTCGAATTTGTTGTAAATATCTATTATAACTTGCCCTTCAATCTTTTTGTTTGCTTTGTCAAAATGGTGTTTGGCAAATTCAACATATTTGTCAACAGAGATTGCCCCCACGTGCATTATGGTCACGCTTTGGTAAAAAGGACGTGAGGGTGAGATGAATATTTCATTCATCATAGATCGTTGTGACCCTGAAAAGATAAACGCTGCGTTGCGGCACTCTTGAATGTAGGTGCGCATCAGTGCCTCTACATTTCTCTCTGGATAGGTTGAGATGGTTTGGAACTCGTCTATTGCAACGATACACGGCATCTCGGATTGACCGAGGTATGAGAAAATCTCGTCAAGGGTGAACTCGGGTGCATTGATGTCGCCAATGTTGATGTTCCAGCTCGCGTTGCCCATTCCGTCAAATGAAATGCCTGTGCGCAACGATGTTACTATGCTCAGAAATTTGTCAAGGGCTTTCTGGCCTCTTGTTTTAAGACGCATCACGATTGCTTTGCCCATCAGGAATACAAGGTCGGAAAGACTCTTTGTGGCATAGATGTCAATGAGAATTGTTACATATTGCTGCTTGATACTGTCTTGTTCAAAACAGTGGTGGATAAGGCCTGTCTTGCCTATGCGTCGAGGTGAGATCAAAGCAACGTTATTGCCGTTGGTGAGCAATCGGGTGAGTTCAGCGGTTTCGCTCACTCTGTCACAAAAGTACTCGGGCGACTCATAACCGTATGTCGTGAATGGATTAATCATTTCAGTAAAAATTTTATTTTGATGCAAAGATACGTTTTTTTGCCGAATTATCCAAAACGGATTATCCAAAACGGATAATTTCTCAACCTTACGCTTACAGCGCGCTGTCATTGAGTAAAAGTATTACGGATTATGGCGCTACGCTTGAAATTTACTTAAAAATCAACACAAAATTTAATTCCTTGATCAACAGGGTTCTTGGCCACGCCGACCATTTAGGTATTTTTATTTTTAGCTTATTTTTAGGTAACTATTCACCAATGGAACTCCCCGCGCGGATCTCACTGAACTCACTGATTTTTTCATTGAAAATATAATTTTGTGGATTTTTTAGACCTCAGGGAGGTCGTAACTTTGGTTAACCGCTGGTTGCAGACCTGCGGGCTGCCGGTGGGAGGGTGAAGTGTAACAAAATCGCGGTTGAAGGCCGCTACCTCGGAACGTGCAAGGTAGCGGTCTTCAACCGCGGTACAGTGTATCGCGTTTATCCTGCCCTGCCTTCGCTTGCGCTCAGTTAGGACAGGGTTATGTGCAGAACTTCGTTCTGCGTGTCGGCTTTCAGCCTCTCATTACAAAATCATGTAAGATCCCCGTGCGGATAAAAATCTATTGTAGTACAGTTACAACAGATTGCTCTGATTTAACTGAATAAGTAATTATTCTAATTATTTTAATTTCTTTCAGTTATTATTAAATCAGTGTAATCAGTGAGATCAGCGCGGGGATATTACCCAAAATACCATTGCTGAATAGTTACTACGGCTTGCAAAACTTGAACTAATTATTTTAATTTCTGGAGGCAAGATAGTTCACGCAATCCGTAAAATTCTCCGAGCTCCCCGAGTTCCCCGAGAGAAAAAACGAGTGTTTTTATGCATTAAATTGCATTTTAACTAAAAAAATTCCATGAAAACCAAAAAATATGTGTAAATTTGTACTCTTTTCGGCAATTAGTGCATATACAGGGTCGAAATATTTAGTTAAATTAACATAAACAGAACGTATTAGCGGAATTTATAACCTAAAATACTTATTATAAATTTTATGAAAATTAAACTCTTTTTGCTACTCACGCTCGTGGCTTGTCTTCCCGTATGGGCGCAGACAGGTCTCAAGGGCGTAGTGAAAGACGCTAAAAGCGGTCAGCCGGTAGCTGGAGTCACTGTGTTGCTCGACAACCAGGGCATTACAGTCACCACAGGCCCCAACGGAGATTTCTCTATCTCGGGAGCCACCGCCGGACACGACGCGCTCATCGTCTTGAGCCCTGACCACAAAGACTGGTCGCAAAATGTTGAAATCTTGAACGGCGTCATCGACAACCTGGGCGACATCAAGATTGAGTCCGTGTCATTCAACAGCAACGACGACTTCACCTATGCCAACAGTGACATCGTCCTCACCGAGTCACAGCTCGAGGATGAGGAGGGCAACACCCAGGCAGTGGGTACGCTCGCCGGCGCTAATGACAATCCTTTCTACCAGGCAGCAAGTTTCGACTTCAGCCTGATGCGCTTCCGCATGCGCGGTTACAACAGCGAGTACACCTCGACATCTATCAACGGCATCAACTTCAACGACGCTGTGCGCGGTCGCTTCAACTACTCTATGATGGGTGGTCTCAACCAGGCCTTCAAGAGCAAGAGCACCGGCATAGGCCTCGACGCTACCAGCTTCGCCTTTGGCGAGATGGGCGGTGCCACCAACATCACCACCTATGCCAAGGACTATGCCCCCGGTTTCCGCGGAAGCGTTGCCTTCACCAACGGCAACTACAAGTGGCGTGGCATGGTGACCTATGCCACCGGTTTGAGCAAGAGCGGCTGGGCACTCACCGCTAGTGCTGTGGGCCGTTATGCCGGCGAGGGTATCGTGCCCGGTTCGTTCTACAACAGCATGGGTTACTTCCTCTCGGTGCAGAAGGTGTTCAATCCCCAGCACAGCCTGGCCCTGACCACCTTTGGCGCTCCCACCAGCCGTGCCAGCAACTCAGCCGTCGTGCAAGAGGCTTATGACCTGGCCGGAAGCAACCTCTACAACTCTAACTGGGGTTACCAGAACGGCAAAAAGCGCAATGCCAAGACCGTCAACTCGTTTGACCCCACAGCGTTGCTCAACTGGATATGGACACCCAATGTGAACACAACCCTCAACACTGGTCTTGCGTTCCACAAGTCTTACTATGCCTCAACAGCACTCAACTGGTTCAACGCTCCAGACCCCCGTCCCGACTACTACCGCTACCTGCCCAGTTACTTCACCGACGAAGAGACTGCCGAGTACTACACTCACCTGTGGCAAACTAGCGAGGAAATGCGTCAAATCAACTGGGACAAGCTCTACTACGTTAACTTCCTCAACAACTACGAGGACGAGCTCAAGGGCACCGAGAGCGGTGCAACCTACTCAGTAGAGAAGCGCCACAGCAACCAGGCGACATTTGCGTTCAACACCAACCTCAACACCCGTCTCAACGACGTGGTTACACTGCAGGGCGGCGCTAACGCCAGCTATACCCGTTCATCTTACTACAAGACCATGGACGACCTCATGGGCGGCAAGTTCTGGCTCGACGTTGACCAGTATGCCGAGCGCGACTTCCCCGAGAACGCCGACATGGCACAGAACGACCTCGACAACCCCAACCGCAAGGTGCTCAAGGGCGATCGTTTCGGCTATGACTATAACCTCAACTCACTCAACGCCAGCGTCTGGAACCAGATGGTCATCAACCTGGCCAAGTGGGACTTCAACTACAGCCTCAAGGCAAGCTACACCTCTTACCAGCGCGAAGGTTTCATGCGCAACGGCCGTGCCCCCGAGAACTCAAAGGGCAAGGGCGAGACCCACACCTTCATCAACGCTGCAATAAAGGCAGGCGTTACCTACAAGCTCGACGGCCGCAACAGCTTCCGCGCGCACATCTACTATGGCAACCGCGCTCCGCTGGCCAACAACGCTTACGTGTCACCCCGCATCAAGGATGACGTGATTGCTAACCTCAAGAGCGAGAACATCTTCAGCGGCGACATCAGCTACACATGGAACTACCGTTCATTCCAGGGCGTCATCTCGGCATTCTACACCGACATGCGCAACGGAACCGAGCGTTACAGCTACTACGACGACCAGTACAGCACATTCATGAACTATGCGCTCACCGACGTGCACAAGGTTTACAAGGGCGTTGAGCTCGGTCTTGCTTACAAGATCCTGCCCTCACTCACCCTGAGCGGTGCTATGAACCTGGCTCGCTACCAGTACAAGAACCGTCCCACCGGCACCCGCAGCTATGAGAACGGTACCGAGGCCGACATCACCAAGACCGTTTACCTGAAGAACTTCTACGTGAGCGGCACACCCCAGGAGGCTTACTCAGTATCACTCAACTGGGCAGCTCCCAAGATGTGGTTCTTCGAAGTAACCGGCACCTACATGGACAAGGCTTACATCGACCTTTCACCCATCCGCCACGAGCAGATGGATGAGCTCTACACCATGGCATCAACCGAGGAAGAGCTCGTCAACATGATGAAGGAAATCTCAAAGCAAGAGAAGCTCAACTCGGCATTCGTGCTGGGCGCAAGCATCGGCCACGTGATTTATCTCAACCGCCGCTCTTCGCTCAACCTCAACCTCAACGTTGACAACATCCTCAACAACCGCAAGATCATGACCGGCGGTTACCAGCAGGGTCGCTTCGACTACAAGAACTACACCACAGGTAAGTTCCCCAACAAGATCTACTATGCCCAGGGCATCAAGGTTTACCTCAACGTGGGCATCAAGTTCTAATAGATATTTTTACAATCAATCACGATAATAATAAAAAGAATATATAAGATTATGAAACGCATCAATTATCTACTGGGCTTAGTGCTCATGATGGTGGCTGCAGTGAGCTGTAACGAAGAGTTCGACGTGCCCCCCATTGTAGTGCCCCAAGCCGAACACCAGGCCAACATGACCATCGCCGACTTCAAGGCGAAATACTGGCAGGATACCCGCAACTTCATCGACACATGTAAGGATGAGGTTTACATCCACGGTTATGTAACCAGCAGCGACGCTGCAGGCAACATCTACAAGTATCTCTTCATCGAGGACGAGACCGGCGGCATCGGCATCTCTATCGACGCTAGCAGCCTCAGCACCAACTACCGCGTGGGCCAAGAGGTTGTTCTCTGCATGAAGGACAAGTGGATTGGCAAATATAACGGCCAGTACCTCATCGGTAAGCCCGAGTACTACGAGGCACAGAGCGTATGGGAATCAGGTCGCCTTTCACTCGAGACTTTCCAGTCAATGGTTGAAGTCAACGGACTTCCCAAGCCCGACATGATTAAGGCTCTCCCCACCAAGATCACCGACTTCCAGGGCAAGAGCGACACCGAGACACAGCTCAAGTACTCTGGCAAGCTCGTTAAGCTCCAGAACGTGAAGTGGGCCGAGGCCGATGGCGTGACTCCTTACAGCGAGGCCGACGCTTCTAGCAACCGCACTCTCGTTGACGAGGATGGCAACCAAGTTACTGTTGTCAACAGCAACTACGCTACATTCCGCGCTGCCATGCTGCCCCTGGGCAATGGCGACGTGACTGGTATCCTCACCATGACAGGTAGCGACCAGTGGAAGCTCTACATCCGCGACACCGACGACTGCGAAGGCTTCTCTACCGACACCAAGGGTACTCCCAACGATCCCTACACCGTGGAAGAAGCTATCGAGAAGCAGAACAGCGACCGCAGCGGCTGGGTAACCGGCTATGTTGTAGGTGCTGTGGCTCCCGAGGTAACTACTGTTAAGAGCAACGCCGACGTTGAGTTCAAGGCTCCCACTACACTGGCCAACACCCTCGTCATCGGTCCTAGCGCTGACTGCACCGACTTCAGCAAGTGTGTTGTTATCGCACTGCCCCAGGATTCTAAATTCCGTGAGCAGGCTAACCTCAAGGACAACGAGGCTGTTTACAAGTCACAGATTTGGGTTAAGGGTAAGCTCGCTACCTACATGGGCACTCACGGTATCACCGAGAACAGCGGCTCTACAAGCGAATATAAGCTGAGCGTTACTAGCGGTGGCGTTACCGAGCTCAACGAGGGCTTCGAGGGTGGCATCCCCGCCGACTGGCAGAACATCCAGGTTGCAGGCAACAAGGCTTGGTACACAACCACATTTGACAACAACACCTACGCAGCCATGACAGGTTACAAGGGCACTGCTCCCTTCGACTCATGGTTGATCTCTCCCGCAATCGACATCAAGAAGGCCGAGGAAAAGATCCTCAGCTTCCGCACCCAGGTTAACGGCTATGGCAGCACAACCACCAAGTTTGAGGTTTACGTCATGACAACCGCCGATCCCACAACCGCAACCAAGACACAGCTCAACCCCGTGATCGCAGAGGCTCCCGCCAGCGGTTACTCAAGCTGGGCACAGAGCGGCAACCTCGACCTCAGCAAGTTCGACGGCACATTCTTCATCGGCTTCCGCTATGCAGCAACTACCGACGCCAACTACGCTACCTGGTGTATTGACGACGTGAAGTTCGGCAAGGGCGGCGAGCCCGGTCCTGGTCCCAATCCTCCCGTAGTAGTGGGCAACCGTGCCGACCTCGAGTCAATGAACGGTGGTGCTGCAAAGAGCACCTATGGCGCTTACTCTTCGGCACAAGGCTGGAAGAGCACCAACAGCAACATCCTCGTGGGTGGTGAGGCCGACAACAACCCCACCTTCAAGTTCCTGGGCAAGGTAGAAGGCAGCGACACATGGGCAATGGGCGTTACCCTCAACGGCAAGACCAGCGCAGTGGGCACACTCGTGTCTCCCGCAATCGCCGGTGGCATCAAGGCCCTCAAGTTCAACTACGCAATGCCCTACGGTGACACCAAGCTCCAGTTCCGCGTTGACATCAAGGACGCTAACGGCAATGTCGTTAAGAGCGAGACAATCACTAACGAGTCTCCCGTTAAATTTGAGGTTTACACATTTGAAATCGTAGGCATCGACCTCGCTGGCGACTTCACCATCGAGTTCACCAACCTGTGCCCCACCGCTCAGGATGCCAACAAGGACCGCGTGTGCCTGTTCAACATCACTTGGGAAAACTAATTAATCCAGCGGATTAATCACCCATAACACCCTGGCGGCCGCCCCTCACAACAAGGGCGGCCGCCTTTTTATCCTAAAAAGTTTGCGTTTTAGGCGCGAAAAACCTATCTTTGTGGTCATTATGAAAAACTGGATTCTCAACATATTGCTGCTGGCAGCGCTCTTGGTTCCTACGGACGCACGTGCCGACTACTGGGCATCGTCAATGACAGGCCGCACCGGGCTTGGATATAGCGCACAAAAATGGTTTTATTCGGGACTTGGCAAGGAACTAGATGCCAATGCGATTAAGGAAAACTGGGACAAGGGCTACCGCATCACCAGTGCCGCATACACCTCTAACGGCTGGACCGTGGTCATGTCCACCGGCTCGCCTTACACCATGCAGACCTACCACTACGGCACCAACTGGCCCGACGACTGGCTCGACGAGCGTCGCAAGGAGGGCTACCGCATGACCGACGTTACTCAAGGCGAAGGCAGCAAGTGGTTCATCGTAATGTCCAAGAGCGACACCCCATTGAAAGACGCTTGGATAGTGGGCGACTGGGAACATACCCTCAGGTACGAAGTGAAAAAGAAGTGGGCCGAGGGGTACTCTATCGACAACGTGTGCTCTTATACCTGCTCCCGCGGCAGCGACTGGATCATGCACTTCGTGAAGAAACCCGAACAGCAGATAGTAAGGTGGACCGACGGCAACCAGCCATACGAGAACGTGATTGCTGAGATGTATGAGAAAGGCTACGTGATAGACATCATCGAAGTGGGCTCTACCGACGACATGATGCTTGTGTTCACCAAGCGCGACAACGGCACCCTGTACCGCTGGGGCACTAACCTGGAGGGTGAAAGCTTCAAGCAGGAGGTGCAGAACATCTATGACCAGGGCGGCCACATCGCCCACGTGGGCGGCGGTCTGATCAAGGTGTATGGGTCACACCCCGAGACCGAGGCCAACAGCCCCATTACCAACGACTCGTCAATCGAAATCTACAAACACAAGCACAGGACAAACCCCACCGGCGGCAGGACAACAAAAACCCCGACTGATACAGTGGCGAAAAAACAACCAGTGAAGCCCGCGCGCACCAACGACAACCCACCTTACACATTCGAGTTCAAGCAATACTCGGAATGGGTCGATGGCGCGTGGAAAATTCGCTACGCCCCGGCCAAGCTGGTGATTGACTACGATACGATAACCATTGAATATGGCAAGCAGACGTGGACTGCCGAGTGGAACGACATCTCGACAGACGACGAGCTCACCAAGGAGCTATTCCACGACCTGCGACTAGGTATAGGCGAGAAAGTGGCGTTGGTATTTCGCAACATCGAGTTCCGCGCAGTGGATGAGAACGGCTATGTATTCCTCAAGATGAATCTAATGTCATGCAAGGACGAAGCTGACCTCGACCCCATGCGACGCCTCTTCACCAAGGTAATAAAGGAATACTAAAACTTCTTCACGCAACCAGTTTTTGCGAAGTCCCCGCGTGGATCTCACGGATCTCGAAGATATTATAATTGAAGCAATTTATATCTTTAATATAATTCATCAGTGAAATCTGTGAGATCCGCGCGAGATGTCCTGTTGGTTATAGTTACATTCTTCACGCTACCATCAAAATTTGGGCGATTTTAACACTTCGCGCAGGGCGGAAAAACCGAATTAGAAATATTTTTCATAAACAGTTGTTAGACAAGCGGTTTGCAAATCACGAATGATATGCGATTTTAGGCGTTTTTCTTGACATTAACATTTGCGTGGCGTAACTTTGCAATGTGAAAATCACAGCAAAACACCACACATTACTATATCGGGCGAGGGAAGATACAAGGCTTCTCTCGCCCGTGTTTTTGTCTCGTCCCCTCCCATTCAAAAACAAAGCCTCTCCCCCAGCCCCTCTCCTACAGAGAGGGGAGTCAAAATGCCATCACGGGGGACTGTCCCTTTGATGGCATTCAGAGAGGGGAGTCAAAATGCCATCACGGGGACTGTCCCTTTGATGGCATTCTCAAAACATTTGACACGATTTCGGGCTTTTTTTTTGCATTTTGAAATTATTTGCTTAATTTTGCGTCAAAATCACAACTTATGAAACGAGGTAAATCCATCTGCAACCAACTCAAGGCCGTGCGCCAAGCCATTGCCGACGCCAACGGCATCGCCTACACCCCCGCCGTGTGCAACCACAAGGGCGATTGCCCCGGCACATGTCCCGCCTGCGAGGCCGAGGTTCAGTACCTCGAGCACGAACTGTCGCTGCGCAGCATCGCCGGCAAAGCGGTTGCCGTGGCAGGCATCGCTGCTGCACTGACATTCACCACGCCGGCAGCCCAGGCAGCGCCGCAAACCGATGCCGAGCACCAGGAGTGCAACCACCAAGAGCGCGCGGAAAAGAAAGCCGTTGAGTGGGAGAACACCACCCCCGCCACCAGCGACAGCATCACCGTTGAAGGAACTATCCTCGACGAAAACAACGACCCTGCCATAGGGGCGGAAGTCATGATACAGACACACCCCACATGTGCAGTATGCACTGATCTTGACGGCCACTTCTCTATCAAAGTACCCCAAGGCTGCACACTAGCCACAAAGTTTATAGGCTACTACAACCAAGTGATAGAACTACCCAAGCAGTCACAATACAACCTGCGCATCAAGGACCCCATCGTCTTGAGTGTGAACGACGAAACGGTAACAACAGGCATCGTCATTACCAGCTACCCCGCTCCCAAGAAAAAGAGCACAGGCGTCATCAAGCCTATCACCACACCCAAGCGAGAAGAAACAAAGGCGAAATAACGAAAAAGGACGGTTCGGCATAGCCATCTACGCCACAAACACCACAAAAAAGCAGTTTTTTTGAAAAAAAATGCCAAAACATTTGGCAGAAACAAAAAAAACACCTAACTTTGCACTCGCAATTAAGCGATGGTCCCCTAGCTCAGTGGTAGAGCAATGGACTGAAAATCCATGTGTCCCCGGTTCAATTCCTGGGGGGACCACCAGAAAACGCTGATCAAATGGTCAGCGTTTTTTGTTTATACCCCCTGGGGGAGATGGGACGGAGTAATAATGAGCAGGAGGTGTCAAAATGTGCTTTGGCGGGGTAAAAATTCTGTTGCCCTTGCAGGGCGTATTGGTATTAACACTTGTTACACAAGGCGTTGCCCTGGGCTGGTGACAACATTGCGCTTGCAGCGCGCCGCCTTGCTGCAACATTTTTCAACAATTTTGATGCGGCTGCCCTAGTGTATAGTAAAGTTCATTTGGTAACTATTCAGCAATGGTATTTTGGGTAATATCCCCGCGCAGATCTCACTGATAACACTGATTTAATAATAACTGAAAGAAATTAAAATAATTAGAATAATTTCTTATTCAGTTAAATCAGAGCAATCTGTTGTAAC
>NZ_JAZLLZ010000041.1:0-42785 GCF_045598405.1 Sodaliphilus sp. | reverse complement strand
GAGGATGACATATCGCCCCAACTGGAGCTCTTCCCACAAGAAGAGGGGCCCAATTTTGAGAATTACAAGACCAATGCCTATTTACAGGCAGTTAACCAATAGAATTAATCAAATCCCGATTTTTATCGGACAGCAATAAATAAAAATAGTTTCTTTTTTTACCGGACAACAATAATTTTCAATGAAAAAAATCAGTGAGTTCAGTGCGATTCGCACGGGGAATTCTATTGCTGAATAGTTACGAGGTCTCAATGATACTTGCGATACTGGAATAATTTTATCAAAAAATTTCTTCTGATTTCGGATAATTTCTAATTGCACAACACGCCTAAAATATTACCCCCATGTTACAATGTTTTTAAAAACAAACTTATAATTATCCTAGAACTTTTATACAACAAGAGCCCCGGAGAATCCTCCGAGGCTCTTAAGCGGTGCGTACAGGACTCGAACCAGCGACCTCCTGCGTGACAGGCAGGCATTCTAACCAACTGAACTAACGCACCAGTTGCTTTTAGCGTTGCAAAGTTAGTGCTTTTTTGATATATCTTCCAAATTTTTTGGAAAGTTTTTTTCAAAAAAATGTACTTAACTTTTCGCTAAAAATCGAGTGAGCTAATCTAACCAATTAGCTCACTGATATTTATTCGTATTTATAGATATCAACAAGTTTCACGTCAAACTGGAGCACACTATAGGGCTTGATGAGCTCGTTGATGCTATATGCTCCATATCCCTGCGGGTAGTTGATGACGATGCGGCAGCTGTCGCCCACATGCATCTGCGGCAAGGCGATGCCCCAGCCCTCAATCACGCCACCCTTCGAGGTGTTGCCTATGGTGAAGCGTGAGATGCTGTCGGCAGGGGTGGTGCTCAAGAACGACGAGTCAAAGGGGGTGTTGTTATATAAGCACCCTTTGTACTTCACATCTACTGTCGATGAGTAGAGCGGAGCGAGGTTGTCCTTGGTGAGCTCACGGTCGTTAAACCAGTGCACGAGAACCTTGGCATTGGGGTCCCAGGGAGCTGTGACGACGGTGTAGTAAAGTTTCCCTTTGTCGTCAAGCTTGATCTGCTGCTCGTTAAACCAGTTTTGGTTTTTCTCGCGCCAGTCCTTGTATTCGTCTTCAACGCCGTTGCCCAGGCATGAGGTAACCCCCATGGCTGTGGCAACGAGCATTATTGCATAGAATATTTTTCTCATAGTGATTTGTTTGCCAAAAAATGTTGGATTCTTTATGCTTCGAGTTTCTTGAGCAGGCTGTTGAGGCTGCACTCGCGGCCAATGATTGCGGCGAGGTCGTCGATAGCCACGCGCTGCTGCTCCATTGAGTCGCGGTCGCGCAGTGTCACGGTGTTGTCCTCGAGAGTCTGTCCGTCAACGGTGATGCAGTAGGGGGTGCCTATTGCGTCCTGGCGGCGGTAGCGCTTGCCCACTGAGTCCTTCTCGTCATACATGCAGGCGAAGTCATACTTCAGTGCCTTCATGATTTCCTGTGCCTTCTCGGGCATGCCGTCTTTCTTCACGAGGGGCAGGATAGCGCACTTGACGGGGGCAAGGGCCTTGGGCAGGTGCAGAACCACGCGGGTCTCGTTCTCCTCATAGGAAGAGCACATCACAGAGAGGAACATGCGGTCCACGCCGATAGAAGTCTCGATGACGTAGGGAGTGTAGCTCTCGTTGAGCTCGGGATCGAAATACTGTACCTTCTTGCCCGAGAATTTCTCGTGCTGCGACAGGTCGAAGTTAGTGCGGCTGTGAATACCCTCAACCTCCTTGAAGCCGAAGGGCATGCGGAACTCGATGTCGGTAGCAGCGTTGGCATAGTGAGCCAGCTTGTCGTGGTCGTGGAAGCGGTACTTCTCGTCGCCCATGCCCAGGGCCTTGTGCCATGCCAGGCGGGTCTCTTTCCACTTGTTGAACCACTCGAGTTCCTCACCGGGACGAACGAAGAACTGCATCTCCATCTGCTCAAACTCACGCATGCGGAAGATGAACTGGCGTGCCACAATCTCGTTGCGGAAAGCCTTGCCTATCTGCGCGATACCGAAGGGGATGCGCATGCGGCCGGTCTTCTGCACGTTGAGGAAGTTAACGAAGATACCTTGAGCGGTCTCGGGACGCAGGTAAACATCCATGGTGGAGTCGCTGCTTGAACCCATCTGGGTCTTGAACATGAGGTTGAACTGACGCACGTCGGTCCAGTTCTTGGTGCCCGAGATGGGGCACACGATCTCGTTGTCGATGATAATCTGCTTGAGCTCGTCGAGGTCGTTGGCGTTCATTGCCTTCTCAAAGCGAGCGTGCAGCGCGTCGCGCTTGGCCTGGCGTTCAAGCACGCGGGGGTTGGTCTGGCGGAACATAGCCTCGTCAAACGAGTCGCCGAAACGCTTTGCGGCCTTTGCCACCTCGGCGTTGATCTTATCGTCGATTTTAGCAAGTTCGTCCTCAATGAGCACGTCGGCGCGGTAGCGCTTCTTGCTGTCGCGGTTGTCAATCAATGGGTCGTTGAATGCGTCAACGTGTCCCGACGCTTTCCAGATGGTGGGGTGCATGAACACTGCCGAGTCGATGCCCACGATGTTGCCGTGCAGCAGGGTCATTGCTTCCCACCAGTAGCGCTTGATGTTGTTCTTGAGCTCTACGCCGTTCTGACCATAGTCATAGACAGCGCCCAGTCCGTCATAGATGTCGCTTGATGGAAATACGAAACCATACTCTTTGCAGTGCGATACAATTTTCTTGAAAACGTCTTCTTTCTGTGCCATAGTTATATGCTGTTTTTAAGTTTTAATTTTCTTTCAACCTACAAAGGTAATATTTTAATTTATAATAACACGCACATGGGCTCATATTTCACATTTTTTATAATGCAAACACAGGGAATGTAACTATTCAGCAATAGAATTTTGCATAGTCCCCGCACGGATCAGATTACGCTGAATTTATTAATAACTGAAAGAAATTAAATAATTAGAATAATTTCTTATTCAGTTAAATCAGAGCAATCTGTTGTTTTTTTTTCGTGAGATCTGTGCGGGGATATTACCCAAAATACCATTGCAGTATAGTTGCACATGGGAAGTGACTGTACGGCAACAACTATTAGCGTTTAGGCCGTTGGCATCAGGCCGGCTTTGATTTTGTCGATGAGGGCTTTGATGGATTCGGGGTTGTTGGGGTCGAGCTCGAGAAGATTGAGGAAATCTAGGTCGATGTAGGCCGCGGTCATGTAGGTTGTGAACCTGTGCATGAGTACATTGAGCATCAGCTCGGGCTTGATCCCGAAGTCAAGCATGCTGGTTTCTTTGAACGTGAGCCCGTAGTCCTTGGCAATTTGATTCTTCAAGTCGTTGTAGTGGTCGTTGAAGCCCGAAACTGTTACAATCGATGCTGCCAGGGTGCCTTTGTTGAAAGCATAGATGATAGCCGTCTGCGTTCTCTCGTTCTTAAAGAAAACGGTGTTGTCGGTGCTTGTGGTCTCAGTCCACCCGGGTGAGGCTGCCATGTAGGCACGCACGTCGGCAGGTGTTGCGTTCCAGTCGATACCGGGTTTGAAGTAAGTGTATTGTGGTGCGGGTTCGTCGTCGTTGCACGAAGTGAATGCCACAGCTGCAATAATGAGCAGCATCAATGAGAGGAGTTTGTTGTTCATAAGGCTTATATATCAGGGTTGTTTATCGTCTCTTGTAGGTGCGTAGTTGGAATGAGCGCATCATGTACATTTGCTTACCGTCGCTCATGCTGATGGTTACCTCGACGTTGCCGTCTTTGAGTTTGTGTCCTCCCACTACCTCGGCCTTGTAGCGCACTGCGCCGCTGGGAGCAAGCTCGCTGATGATGGCTGTGGGCGACAGATAGATGTGCTTGGTGCCGGTGACGGTGATCACGGGAGCGATGTCATAGACGTAGTTGCGGCCGTTGTTGCGCACCTCAAACACGAGTTGAGCGTGCTCGTCGGCTTCGAGCGAACGGCTGTTGTTCTGGTCGGCGAAGTGCAGGTTGTCCACGCTGATGTCCATGTAGGGGCTGTCGTAGTCGTTTGTGTAGTAGCCGCCGTCATTGTCGCTGGGATACTTGCTGGTGCTGTATTCGCCGTTGTCGGTCTTGGGGGCAGTCACGGCAGCGCCCACGGCTCCGCCTATCACCATGCCGGCAAGACGTCCGGCGTCGTGTCCGCGCCAGCCGCCCATGATGCCGCCGATGGTTGAACCAAACAAGCCGCCCACTGTGGCGCCGGTCATTGTGCCATAGAACTGCTGCGACGATGAGCAACTGGTGCCCAACATCATTATCATTGCCATTGATGCTAATATTACCTTTTTCATAATCGTGTGGTTTGTGTCGTTATTATTTAGACTTTGGCAGTTGTCAATGGTTTAACCCCCCACCGTCCGATTCACAGGGTGAGCAGGTAGTCTTTCACCTGGTTCATGAGCCAGCTGGGGGTTGATGTGGCACCGCAGATGCCTATGTTGCTGGTTCCTTCAAGCCACTTGGGGTCGATCTCGGTCTCGTTGCTGATGAGGTGCGAGTTGGGGTTGGCGTTGAGGCATTGCGCAAAGAGTATGCGTCCGTTGCTGCTCTTGCTGCCGCACACAAAGAGGATGAGCTCGTGCTGCTGGGCAAACTCGCATATTTGCGGTATGCGGTTGGCCACCGAGCGGCAGATGGTGTCATAGCTCTTGAACTCCACGCCGGGGGCGATGCGTTGCTTGATTGTTTCCACTATTGACTTGAATCCTTGCAGCGACTTGGTGGTCTGTGAGTAGAGCACGATGTCGCGGGTGAAGTCGATCTTGTCGATTTCTTCGACGCTCTCAATCACCAGTGCCGAGCCTTGTGTCTGCCCCACGAGCCCGTTGACCTCGGCATGACCGCGCTTGCCGTAGATCACAATCTGCGGGTTGGGTATGTCATGCTCGTGGTAGCTCTTGTGGATGCGTTGTTGCAGTTTGAGCACCACGGGGCATGTGGCATCGATGATCTCGATGTTGTTGCGGCGTGCGGTCTCGTAGGTCGATGGCGGTTCGCCATGGGCGCGCAGCAGCACCTTCACGTCGTGCAGTTTCTCGAGCTGCTCGTGTGTGATGGTCTCGAGCCCTATGCGTTGCAGGCGTTCCACCTCGTTGCTGTTGTGCACGATGTCGCCCAGGCAGTAGAGGTGGCCCGTCTTGTTGAGTTCTTCCTCGGCCTTGCTGATTGCAGTGGTCACACCGAAGCAGAACCCCGATCCCTTGTCAATCTCGATTTTCATTGCGTGAGACGGTTGAAATGATCCATGAGCCACTTGTCCTGCTCTGCGATGGTCATGTGTGAGTTGTCGAGCACCAGTGCGTCGTCGGCCTGACGCAGGGGGCTCTCGGCGCGGGTTGTGTCGATGCGGTCGCGCTCGGTCACGTTGGCCAGCACTTCCTCGAGGGTGGTTGTGGTGTCGCCCTTGCCGCGCAGTTCGTCAAAGCGTCGCTGGGCACGCACCATGGGGTCGGCGGTGACAAACACCTTCATCTCGGCGCCGGGGAACACCACGGTGCCTATGTCGCGGCCGTCCATCACGATGCCCTTGTCGCGGCCCATGGCTTGCTGCTGGCGCACCATGTCGCGGCGCACGAACCCCAGGGCGGCAATGATGCTCACCTTGCTGCTCACGCGCATCGAGCGTATCTCTTGCTCCACGTTCACGCCGTTGAGGTAGGTCTCGCTGCGGCCTTCGTCGTTGGCCTTGAAGGTTATGTGTATCTCGGGCAGAGCTGCTTCAAGTGCCGCCTCGTTGACAGTGTCGCCGTCGATGAGGTTGTTGTCGAGACAGTAGAGTGTGACGGTGCGGTACATGGCGCCGGTGTCGATGTAGGCATAACCGATTTTCTTGGCAAGTGCCTTTGCCATAGTGCTCTTGCCTGTTGACGAATAACCGTCGAGGGCTATGGTTATTTTTTTCTTTTCCATTACTAGTTTTGTTTATCTACTGCAAAGGTAATTCTTTTTTTAGTAATACATCGCTTTTTTAACAAAACTCATGCCACTTCGCCCATTATTTTGTAATTTTCTACTCTATGGAAATTTCCTTGACGTCGATGTAGCTGCCACGTGGGCCGTCGATGAAGTTGCCGAAGTAGATGCCAGTGAAGCCGCCTGCGGTCTCGGTGCTGATGAGGCGCGCGTCCATTTGTGCAATCTCCTTGCCGTTGAGCAGGAAGTGGTAGTCGTGGGCGGTGCCGCTGATGGCTATTGTTGCCGCTGTGCCGTCGAGGGCGATTTCTTTTTCCACGTGTGTCATCTTGCCCAGGCGGTAGGTCACCTGCGCGATGCAGTTGCCGTCGCGCTTCACGATGGCGATGTCGTAGTGGTATTCCTTGCCCATGTAGGCGGTGATGCCGGCACGTGCGCCGTTGCGCAATGTGGCAGCGTCGATGGTGGTTGAGTAGGTCTGGTCGATTGCAGTCTGGCGCACACCTATGAATGTGGGCGAGCCTGCCTGGTTGATGGTCTTGTTGCCGGCGCGCATGCGCAGGTAGCCCGGCCGCTCGTTGAGTGAGTAGTTGGCCTCAACGGGGTTGCACAGGTAGTTCAGGCGCATGTCCAGCTCTTGCCCTTGCGCGAAGGTGATCTTGCTGGACGGCTGTGGCAGCACAACCTGCGGCAGGGTGCGGCAGTCCATTTTGAGCTCGATGTTGTTGCCGCCGTTGAATGTGGGCCATTTGCCCTTGGGCCACTGCACGGGGGTGAGGAATGTCTCGCGTCCCAGCAGGTGGTGGGTGCCTGTCTGCCAGCGGAATGCAAGAGCCACTGCCCAGTAGCTGCCGTCGGGTGCCTCAACGATGTCGGCATGTCCCACGCCCTGTATCATGTTGTCCTGCCCCTTTTGGGTGAGGTGGGTGAGCACGGGGTTGCCCGGGTGTCCCTCGTAGGGGCCCCAGATGTTCTTGCTGCGGGCCATGGTCACTTTGTGTGAGAACTCGGTGCCGCCCTCGGCGATGAGCAGGTAGTAGTAGCCGTCGCGCTTGTAGATGTGCGGTCCCTCGGGGTAGCGTCCGCCGGTGCCTTGCCAAATCACCTTGCGGTCGCCTATGCGCTTGCCAGTGTTGAGGTCAATCTCGGTGAGCAGGATGCCTCCCCATGCATTGCCCACATAGTAGCAGCGCTCTTTGCCGGTCTTGGGATCGGTGTCCCAGAAGAGAGTAGGGTCGATGCCATCCTGATCTACCCACACCGGGTCGCTCCACGGCC
This sequence comes from Sodaliphilus sp., assembly GCF_045598405.1. Lineage (NCBI taxonomy): Bacteria > Pseudomonadati > Bacteroidota > Bacteroidia > Bacteroidales > Muribaculaceae > Sodaliphilus > Sodaliphilus sp. Next base: position 35,557 of record NZ_JAZLLZ010000041.1, on the reverse strand, counting down.
CCTCGGGACGGTCGGCGGTGACAAAGAAGTTCCCGCCGTTTGCCTGGTTGGTGGTGATCATGTAGAACTTGCCGTTGTGGTGGCGAATTGTGGGTGCCCATATTCCTCCGGCGTTCTCGCTCTGTTTGAGTTCGAGCTGTGTGCGGCGGGTGAGGCAGTGTCCCACTTGCTCCCAGTGGATGAGATCCTTACTGTGATAAACGGGCACGCCAGGGAAGAACTGGAATGAGCTGTTGACAAGATAGAAGTCATCGCCCACACGACACACGCTAGGGTCGGGGTGGAAACCGGGTATCACGGGGTTATTGTATCCTTGCGCGCTGGCAAGTCCTGCGGTGACTGTGACCAACAATGATGCGATTGCTTTTACAAGTTTCATAGTTTCTGAAAGTGTTTTAAGTTGCTGTTACAAATTTAGTCATTTTTTCCGAAAAAGAAGTTGTTTGGAGGAAAATATCTACTTTTACCTGTCACCAAACCTCTCGCAGATTACGCTGATTAAACGAGAGGCAGAAAGCCCGTATTACTGCGCTTGCCATCATGGGGACTGTCCCTTTGATGGCATTTTCAAAGAACATAGATTAATTAGAAACTCAACTTTTGCTTTTATAGCAATTGTTGCTAATATATTGTCCGGCAGGACAATACCTGAATAACCCCCACCGTCGAACCGAGCGAAGCGAGCTCGGCAAAGTGAGCAGCGGTAAGTCGGCAAAGCCCGTGCTGCGACCAGCGAACCTCCCTTAAAATGGTGGACTCTGTTCACAAAATAAAAATACTCTATCTATCAGGTAATTATATTTTGCTTGCAGAGCAAGCTATTTTCTAAGCGAAGCATAAAAATCATAATAAAAATATTTTCTTTTTTTACCGGACAACAATAAAAATTATTATCTTTGCAAATTAATAAGTAAAGGAAACATAACATAATATGAGAAAACTAATATTCGTTCTTGCGGCGATGGCGTGCTTCAGCACGTGGGCTGCTGTGCAGAGGGGTGACACTTTCACCCTGGGTAACTTTAATTATCAAATTAACTTTGCAGCGTCATCTACCGAGCGTGCCGAGGCTATCATCACGGGCTTCTCGAGCGCTGGTAAGAGCACCTCGTTCTCCAACCTCACCCTGGGTGGCATCATTACCTATAACGGTGAGCAAATCGATGTTGAGACCGTTTCGTCACGAGCCTTTGAAGGCCAGACCAACTTCACCGAGGTTACTTTCAACTACGGTATGCGTGACGTGGGCACCTACGCCTTCAGCGGCTGTACCAAGTTGAAGACCGTGCACCTGCCCAGCAGTATGCGTTCGCTCCAGGGCAACGCCTTTGCCGGGTGTACTGCGCTGCAGGTCGTTTACCATGCATTGAGCGACCCCACTGGCTGCACTTTCAACTCCAGTGCATTCCCCAGCAACTCAACCATGCTGCTCTATGTGCCCAAGACTCACCCCAACTCGGTGGAGAAGTACAAGGCCATGAAGGCGTGGCAAAAGTTCATGATGGTCATCAAGTCGAGCGACGCCTGCGACTTCTCGCTCACCGATGGCGCACAGCTGGTGGTTACCAACAGTGCCAGCCTCAACAATGTCGGCAGCGTCACCCTGGTGGGATTCAACGGCAATGCCTCGGGCGCGACCAGCGGCAACTTTGTTCCATCGTGCGGAACAAGCTACTACAACCTGCTGGGTTACAAATATAACATCACGGCAGTAGCCGACAGTGCTTGCCTGGGCAACACTAAACTCAAGACCGTTGACCTGAGCAATATGAACAGCCTCAAGAAGATAGGCGTCGCTGCATTCCAGCACTGTGCTTATCTCACTTCGATAAAGGTGATGGCGGGCGAAATAAGCAACTTCGCATTCCGCTACAACTATGCCCTCACATCGTTGATTCTCAGAGAAGGCTGCGTAACAATGGGTGAGAAGGCACTTGAAGCATGCGACCAGATCGTAGGCATCGTCATCCCCAAGAGCATGACATTTGTCAAAAGTAATGCCTTCGACGGCTGCACCAAGCTCGCCACTATAAATGTCAATGACGGCAACCCGATGTACCGTTCGGTCAACGGCATTCTTTACAGGACCAACGACGGTGTTTGCTTGGTGCGCTGCCCCGAGGGACATCCCCAGGTTAGACTTGAAGAGGAAGACTTCTATATCGCTATGACGCGCATGGACGACTATGCGTTCTACAACTGCAAGAATCTTAAGGAGATATACTTCCCTTATGGTCTTCAAATAGTAGGTCAAAGTTGCTTTGAGAACTGTACAAATCTCGCATTTGTAAAGATTCCCGTTTCTGTTTCTGATATCAATAGCCGCGCATTCTACAACTGCACTTCACTCAAGGAAATGACGAGTATGTCTATTCCTAATCTGGGTTCAACCGTCTTCTACAACTGCCCCAAGACTAAACTCCACCTTTTAAATAGGGAATACATGAAACCTGAATGGAAGGATTGGGGTCAGGTAGTTGACAACATGCCATACGATGTGCGCCGTAAAGACTTCGTGGGCAATAATGGACAGACGGGGTATGTATATTATAGACTGTACAATAAGCCTACCGAAGTGGGACCAGACAGATACGAAAATAATGCAACCCTTTCGAGAGCAGATATAACATCCTTCCCTGGTACGCTCAAGGTGCCCGATGTTATCATTGGTCCCACAGGCAAGGAGTTTCCTGTTATTAATGTGGGAAGCGGTAAATTAGGTGTGTTCTATGGCGAGAAGCAAAACATTCAACCGTATGAGTTTGCTGTGGAATTAGGGCGATGTGTAAAAAAGGTGAGCGGCTATGATGACGAAGGTGCATTTAAGAACCAAACCAAACTCACTCGCCTCACATTGAATCCTTATTTGGAACGTATAGAATTATGTGCATTTGAAAATTGTCGCATTGCCAATGACCTCATCTTCCCTTATGGTTTCGGTACTCTTGGTGACAAGGCTTTGGCCGGCAATCAGTTCAAGCGCATTCTGCTTCCGTCGTCGCTTTATGTTATGTATGCGTCTTCTCTTCAAAACTGTAGCCAGTTGAGTGAAATCATCGTTAACAGTTCCGATGCTCACATTGCTAACCTGGGCACGACTTATAACTTCGACGGTGTTCCCTCGACTGCAGTGGTGCGAGTTCCCACTGGATGGGTCAACCAGTATAAATCTAACGAGAAGTGGAAGAAATTCAATATCACTGCCGGTGCCTACGACTTCTGTTACCAGAACAACCCCGACGGCACGATTTATTTCATGACCATTATGTCTGATAACCAGCAGTCTGATGGTAAAGAGACTTTTGACGGCATGGCGAAGTATGTTTACAACCCCAGAATCGCAGCCAGCACTAACACTGTGTTCTACTGTTCAAAAAGCGAAACCGACAAGACCTGCGGACGCAACAAGAGGTATATGATGGTAGCCTTCGGCGACAGCTGTCTCTATGGCGCGAGCCAGATTAAAAAGATAGATGTTGAAAACATGTCTGAACTTACCCAGATAGGCAACTACGCCTTTGCTGGCACAGGCATTACCAGCCTCAACGTGTCGTCTAGGGTGTGGAAGTTTGGCGAGAGGGCAGTGTATGGCTGCAAGAGCCTTACCGAACTCATTTTCAACATCAAGCACACCGAGTGGGAGCTGGGCAACAACTTCTATGGCAACAACGGCGGCCAGTTCTACTGCTATGTGCCTTGGGAGTACTACGATTTCTATCGCTCTAAATTGCCTGCAAGCGCAAGTCGCCCCAGTGAGAAGGCTCCGCGCGAGCAACTCAACGCCTATCTCTACATGACTATGTCGGGCCACAAGGCTTGTCTCGCCGTCGATCATCCCGTTGATTGGGAAAAGAGCGGCCTCAAGGCATGGAACGTGAGCGACTATGACGAGAAAACTCTCACTGTCAGGGCTACACCCATAACCGCCACACCTGCCAACCATGGCGTGCTCGTTGACTGGTATGACCTGAATACATGGAGCGTACAAAAACTGTATCGCCCGCAGTCAACACCTGCAGCACCCGCAACAGTGCTTGCCGGCGTGAACGATGAGCCCCTGAACATTGCTCCCATAGGCGTGTGGAACGTTGGCTACAAGTACAACCCCGACATCTACGGAGTGCCCAACAACGAGACATTCAACCACCCGAGCGATGCTTACTACATCAAGCCAGGTTATGCCTACATGGCACTCGATAAGACCCGCGTCACAACCAACTCGGGCACCGTTATCAAGGTCGTTTACGGCGACACTCCCACCCCCGGCGTGCTTGGCGACGTGGATGGCAATGGCGTGGTTGACATCACCGACGTGAATATCCTCATCAACATCGTGCTGGGCAAGGACAGCGCAAGCAAGTATGCTGGCGCCGATGTTGACGGCAACGGCGAGGTTGACATCACCGACGTGAACACCACCCTCAACCTCGTGCTTGGGAAGTGATCGCAACGCAATGCTGCTACTATGGTATAACCGACCAGCGAACCTCCCTTAAAATGGTGGACTCTGTCCTCAAAATGATAATAGACTATCTGTGAGGTAATTCCATTTTGCTTGTAGAGCAAGTTATTTTCTAAGAGCATAAAAATCAAAATAAAAATATTTTCTTTTTTTACCGGACAACAATAAAAACGTAACTATTCAGCAATAGATCTATTGCAGATTCCCCGCGCGGTTCTCACTGATTTCACTGATTTTTTTCATTTTTGTGGATTTTTTAGACCTCAGAGAGGTCGTAACTTTGGTTAACCGCTGGTCGCAGACCTGCGGGCTGCCGGTGGGGGTGTAAAGTGTGACAAAATCGCGGTTGAAGACCGCTACCTTGCACGTTTCGAGGTGGCGGTCTTCAACCGCAGTGTAAAACACCCCGGTGGTTTCGTTTTAAAAGTTTGTGATTTCAAACGAAAGAGTTTTTAATTTTGTTAAAAAGTTAAGGGTATTTTTATTTTTTAAGTCTTAAATTTTGTTATTTGAGCCAAATGTTATAATTTTGTGCACCTTTACGGAATAAAACAAACTTAAAATAAACCTAAACAACTATCTTTTAAAAGTTATTAACTATGAAGAAAGCATTAAGTGCTTTGGCGGCGTTGTCACTTCCCGCCTTGCTTCATGCTAGTGAAGCTAATCTGGAAATGCCTGCAGGTTTTGCCAGCGACAGCAAGATCCTTTACTGGGGTTTTGCAGTTGTATTGTTGGGCATGCTGTTTGGCTATTACCAATTTTACCGTGTAAAGAAACTCAAGGTTCATGCGTCAATGCTTGAAATGGGTAATGTGATATTCAAGACATGTTCCACTTATCTCAAGCAGCAGGGCAAGTTCCTGGGTATCCTGTTCCTGTTTATCGGTGCGGCAATAGCATTATACTTCGGAGTGCTGGAAGGCATGGAGATTTATAAAGTGTTGCTCATCCTGGCATGGACCGTAGTGGGTGTGCTGGGTTCTTACCTGGTGGCATGGTTCGGCGTGCGCATGAACACATTTGCCAACTCTCGCATGGCATTTGCCTCGCTGCGCCGCAAGCCCCTCGACCTGCTCAACATCCCGTTGAGCGCAGGTATGAGCATCGGTGTGCTCCTCATCTGCGTTGAGCTGGTGCTCATGCTCACCATCTTGCTGTGCATGCCTGGCGACCTCGCTGGCAGCTGCTTCATCGGTTTTGCCATCGGCGAGTCGCTCGGAGCTAGCGCGCTGCGCATCGCGGGCGGTATCTTCACCAAGATTGCCGACATAGGCAGCGACCTGATGAAGGTGGTGTTCAAGATTGGCGAGGACGACCCCCGCAACCCCGGTGTGATTGCCGACTGCACTGGTGACAACGCTGGCGACAGCATTGGCCCCACTGCCGACGGTTTTGAAACCTATGGCGTTACTGGCGTGGCTCTCGTGTCGTTCATCCTGCTGGCTGTTGACCCTCAGTACCAGACCCAACTGCTCGTGTGGATCTTCGTGATGCGCATCCTGGGCGTTGTGTCTTCTATACTCTCTTATTATATTAATGGTGCTATCGCAAAGGCTAAGTACAGCAAGGCCGATGACCTCGACTTCGAGAAGCCTCTCACCAGCCTGGTGTGGATCACTTCTATCCTCTCGATTATCGCTACATTTGCCACTAGCTACTTCCTGCTCAAGGACCTCGGTCATAACTACTGGTTGGGACTTTCTATCATCATCAGCTGCGGCACGCTCGGAGCTGCGCTTATCCCCGAAATCACCAAGTGGTTCACTTCGCCCACATCGACCCACGTCAACGATGTTGTGGAGACCTCTCGCCAGGGCGGTGCTTCACTCAACATCCTGTCGGGTCTTGTGGCAGGTAACTTCGGCAGTTTCTGGACCGGCATGGTATTCTTCGTGCTCATGCTTGGCGCTTTCCTCGCGTCAACCGAGTTCGGCATGGCAAACATATTCAGCGAGTATCACTCAATCTTCGCTTTCGGCCTTGTAGCTTTCGGTATGCTGGGCATGGGTCCCGTGACCATCGCCGTTGACAGCTATGGCCCTGTGACCGACAACGCGCAGAGCGTGTATGAGCTCTCGCTCATCGAGGACGACAAAGAGAAGGCAAAGAAGGAAATCGAAGACGAGTTTGGCTTCACCCCCGACTTTGAGAAGGCTAAATACTACCTTGAGGCCAACGACGGCGCTGGCAACACCTTCAAGGCAACTGCTAAACCCGTGCTCATCGGCACCGCTGTGGCTGGTGCAACAACCATGATCTTCTCGCTCATCCTCATGATCAAGGAGACCCTGGGCATCGAGCCTGCACAAATCCTCACCCTGCTCAATCCCTATTCAATCCTGGGATTCCTGCTGGGCGGTTGCGTGGTGTTCTGGTTCACAGGATCGTCAATGCAAGCAGTTACCACTGGCGCTAATCGTGCCGTTGAGTATATCAAAAAGAACATCAAGCTCGACTCTAACGCACCCAAGAAGGCCGACATCGCCAAGTCGCAAAAGGTGGTAGAAATCTGCACCGAGTATGCCCAGAGGGGTATGATCAACATCTTCATCGCCATCTTCTGCTTCGCGCTGGGCTTTGCATGCCTCTCGTCACCTGCCAGCATCGGCGGCGACGACGCAGTGTGCCTCTTCGTGAGCTACCTCATCTCTATCGCAGTGTTCGGCTTGTTCCAGGCAGTGTTCATGGCCAATGCCGGCGGCGCATGGGACAATGCCAAGAAGGTGGTTGAGGTTGATCTCAAAGCAAAGGGTACCGACCTGCACGACGCATCGGTGGTGGGCGACACCGTGGGCGACCCCTTCAAGGACACCAGTTCAGTGGCATTGAACCCCATCATCAAGTTCACAACCCTCTTCGGCGTGCTTGCAATGGAAATCGCCATCAGCGACGACTTCAAGGCCATCGCGCCTTATGTGGGCATCGTCTTTGTCCTCATCGCAGTTTACTTCGTGTACCGTTCATTCTACAAGATGACTAGTAAATAACCACTTATATTTTATTGCACATTGAATCAACCCTAGAGGCAAGGCGGAGTGTCGGCGAGACACCCCGCCTTGTGCTTTTTCTACACCTGCCAAAACGAGGATGTACCCGTCTTGGATACACCCTTATTCATTTTATTTAAAAAAATTTAAAATGTATAATATTGATACCCAATGTATTACCCCCCCGTTTTCGGTATGCGGTCTTATGCTTGTATGATATCGTTTTTTTTGTTAATTTTGCGGCATAGACATCACTTGTAAACGCCAAAAAAGATAGATATGAAACGATTATTATTTTTATTTACATTGTGTGCCATTGCATGGCAGGCTGCCTGTGCCTACGACTTCATGGCAGGCGGTATCGCTTATAATTTCAATAGCGACAGCACGGCGGTGAGCGTGACAGCTACCACTGAATCAATCCCCACAGGAGTTACGCCCTCAAACTATGCTGGCGACATCAGTATTCCGTCCTTGGTAGAATACTCGGGAGCCACATATCCTGTCACCTCAATAGACGATTACTCTTTTTATCATTGCAGCGATCTTACAAAGGTCTCAATACCCAATACGGTGACTAGCGTTGGCGAGTGGGCCTTCTATGGTTGCATCAGTCTCACAGAGGTAACCCTGTCCAACTCAATTAGTCATTTAAAGAGTTCGGTTTTTTCGAATTGTAGCGAACTTACACATATTACAATCCCTAATTCGGTATCGGTTATTGACAATTTTGCGTTCATGGGCTGTAGCAAACTGTCAACACTTGAAATCCCACGCTCGGTAACATCTATAAGTAAGTATGCGTTTTATGCATGTAGCGGGCTCGGTTCCATCATTGTTGATGAGGAGAATCCTGTGTATGACTCTCGCGATAACTGCAATGCAATCATTGAAACAAGCACTAATAACCTGATAAAAGGTTGCAAGGCTACTCTTATACCCGGCTCCGTGACTTCTATAGGTGAAAATGCGTTCATACTATGCACCTCACTCTCTGATATTACAATCCCCGGTTCGGTCATTTCAATAGGGGAAAATGCTTTCTCTGGCTGCAGCGGTCTATCGTCAGTTGTTCTACCTAATTCGGTCACTTCAATCGGAGGAACTTCATTTTATGGCTGCAGCAACCTGTTGTCATTAACCATTCCTGACTCGGTAGTTTCGATTGGCGAGTTTGCATTCTATGGAACCCCGTGGTATAATAATCTATACGCTACCCTTCCCGATGGCATTATATACCTGGGTAAAGTAGCATACACCTTCAAAGGTACAATGGCAGGTAATGCCAGGGTCGAGATAGCTGACGGTACATTAGGAATCGGAGACAACGCGTTCAATGCCGAAAACAATGGCGGGCCGTTATCAATCACACTCCCTAACACCGTTGTACACATTGGCCAACGAGCGTTCCTCAACTGCAGCTCACTGGCATCACTTTATATCCCCGCTTCGGTTAAGTCTATCGGTACATTTGCCTTTGGCGCATGTTGGGGACTTTCTTCCATTGTTGTTGATGAAGAGAACACAGTCTATGACTCTCGAGACAACTGTAATGCAATTATTGAGACCTGCACTAACACGCTCATAGCAGGATGCAGGGTGACTAATATACCTCGCACGGTCACAGCAATAGGTGAATATGCGTTTGCAGCCCAGCAGGGAATATCTTCGCTCACAATACCCGGCACAATCAACAAAATCGATGAAAATGCGTTTTCGGATTGCTTTGGCCTGAAAGATGTATATGCAGAACGCAAGGTACCGGTTGTGCTAAGCAATGACATATTTAGTAGCTCAACCTATGAAACTGCCACATTACATTGCCCTAAAGGCAGCGGAGACAAATATCGTGAAACCGATTATTGGAAACAATTCAATAATATTCTCGACGACCATATAATAACGCCAGGTGACATCGATGGTGACGATATTGTGGATATTATAGACCTCAATGCCGTTATAAATTCGCTCCTAGGCAAGTCAATAGTCTTCGATACCGATGTCAATAGAGACGGTGTTACCGATGTGAGCGACATCAACATGCTCGTCAATATCATGCTTGGTAAGGATAAGGACGCAGATACCCATGAGTATGTTGACCTTGATCTCCCTGGCGGCGTGTTGTGGGCAACATGTAACATCGGGGCCGAGACTCCACAGGACAACGGGCTATATTTCGCCTGGGGCGATGCCGCAGGATATGCTAGAAACGAAGCGCACACCTTCGACTGGGCACACTACAAGTGGATGACCCCAGGAGAAACATCGCCAAATCATGCAACCAAATATACCTTTGCCGATGGTTCAACAGGAAGTTGCTGGTACCAAAACGGCTATTACATTGGCTCAACGATAGACGGCGTAAAATACAAAAATCTCACTAACCTCCTCCCCAATGACGATGCCGCAACAATACACTGGGGCCATGGATGGCGCATGCCCAGTGAACAGGAATTTAAAGACTTGATCGATAGTCAATACACTACATGTGAGGTGATAAACACTAAAAATGTATATGCCCTCAAGATAACAAGCAAGAGCAACGGCAACTCAATTTTACTGCCATTGGCTGGATACCGCCAAGACTCCGCATTGAATAGCGATTGTAAGGCCGGCAGATATTGGTCGAGTACGCTCTCACGTGTGAATAGCACAGGTGGATATTGGTTGAGATTTAGCACAAGTTCGAGTCGTTTCGAATTGAGTCCAAATAACCGTTCATTGGGAGCATCTGTGCGTCCGGTACGCAACAAGTAAGACAGACTAACAGGTGGGGGAGCAGATGGTTTGTAAAATTTCTACGCTAAAAGTCTTCGATACCCACAAAAAATATTAAATTTTGCCATATTCTTGCATTTTATCCGTAAAAAAACTACGGATGTTGGTATTTATTTGTATCTTTGCACCGTCATCAATAAGTAAGTTATTATGCTTAGAAGGTTCAAGGTTTCAAATTTCAAGTGCTTCAAGGAAGATTTCTCTTTCGATTTGGCTTCTGCCAAGGCATACACGTTCAATCCCGAATGTGTAAAGAACGGTATAGTGAACAATGCTATGATTTATGGCTATAATGGCTCGGGCAAGTCAAACCTGGGCTGGGCAATCCTCGACATTATTGAGCACCTGACCGACAAGGCCCGCTGGGAGTTTCCGTATAAGCATTATATTAATGCAGAAACGGGTGACGATACTGCAAGGTTTGAATATGAATTTCTGATTGGTGGAAAGGTGGTGAAATACACATATTCAAAAAACGACTATCGGACGCTGGTTTCGGAGAGTTTTTCGATTGGCGAGAGGGAACTGATTGAATTCGACAGAACTGGTGGAAACACGAAATTCACCTGTCACCTGAAAGGTACGGAGAATCTGAACAAGGAAATAAAGGATGGCCAGTTGTCTGTCTTGAAATATATTAAGAATAACTCAACGTTGGCCGATAATGAAGATAATCGCACGTTTGCTGATTTTTTTTCGTTTGTGGAACACATGTTGTTCTTCCGTTCTTTGGAGGACAGGACGTACATTGGACTGGATGCTAAGACTGGCACCTTGGAAAAGGACATTATTGAGCAGGGGAAGGTTAGCGACTTTGAAACTTTCCTGAACGAAGCCAATGTGAAATGTCGTCTGGATGTGGTTGACATGATGGGGGAAAAGGCCTTAGCTTTTGTTTTTGGGGAGAAGAAAATCCGATTCCCGGAAATCATGTCAACAGGAACCAGCGCTCTGATGCTTTTCTATTGCTGGTACTTACAGATGCTGCGTGGTGGTGTCTCGTTTGTATTCATCGACGAGTTTGACGCTTTCTACCATCACGAGCTGTCGAGGTTGGTTATCAATAAGCTGAAAGAGACGGGAGTACAATTCATTGTCACGACTCACAACACTTCAATCATGAGTAACGATTTGATGCGCCCGGACTGCTATTTCCTGATGAACAACCGTAAGATTCTACCATTGCCCAAGTGTACTGAGAAGGAACTGAGGGAAGCTCACAATATTGAGAAAATCTATAAAGCCGGAGCGTTCTATGTCGGATAATGTCATCGACCAGAACATGTCAGCCCGAAACGAACTGCATCTGTTCATTTTTGAGGGTGGAAGCGCAGAGCCTCTGTATGTAAAGAAGCTCGAACAAAACTTCATGGGTGGACGGATTTCGGTAAAGACTGTATTTGATGCCGAAATATATCAATTGTATGAGTTTTTGAAGAATGAGGGCTTTGCTCTTGACATCGTGAATTTGCTTAAGGAACGTAGCAAGAAGAATGCCGAACTGTTGGAAGGATATACCCGCGACAGCTTTGCATACATCTACCTGTTTTTCGACTATGATGCCCATGCAACGAAGGCCGATGATGACAAAATCAGCCAGATGTTGGCCTTCTTCGACAATGAAACTGATAACGGCATGCTTTATATCAGCTACCCGATGGTGGAAGCTATCAGGCACTACAAAGATATGGAGAGTTTCAAGGAACTTACCGTAAAATGCAAACGAGCCAACTGTCCGTACAAGGATGATTGCGAGGATGTGGATGCTTGTTTGAAGGAGCCTCACTATAAAACCATCGTGCCGACAGAAAGCAGGAAATAGCTGACAAACATAAATGGATACACACGGGAAGTGTGGAAGGAGTTGATTAGTGCTCATGTTTCAAAGATGAATTATTTGGTGAATGGAAGGTTTGAACTGCCGAACAAAATAGAATCGCAAGAGTTGATTTTTGACAAACAACTGGATAAACATATTCTGCATAAATGTCCCAAAGTTGCAGTTCTAAGTGCATTCCCAGTCTATGTGCTGGATTATTTCGGTGCAGATACACTAAAAGAAAAGCTTGAAGAATAATTCACAAAGAGCCAGGAAGCAGGTCCCCGGCGACATTAATGGCGACGGTGTTGCCGACGTTGACGACATCAATGAGATGATAAATACAATCCTTCGCGCGCTTTACAGACAGAGCTGTGATGTAAACAACGATGGTTTCGTGGATGTAGATGACCTAAACGAACTTATCAATATAGTGCTTAGGAGTTAATCAATCTAACTTCTTGGTTGGATGGGGGCTTTGTGGGAGTTGGGAGAAAACGCTGTCTCTCACAGAAAAATTAGCAGATTACGCAGAAAAATACTAATTAGTAGAGTCGGCGTAATCTGCTTTTTTATCTTGTGTGGTAGATTTCACTTTAATTTCTGTTAATTAATTCTCTATTTTAACCTAAATACTTATCTTTGTGCAACGATAATAACCTAACTGAATGTTATGAATAGGATTCTAGTGTTTACGGTCGCTGTGGTGATGTGTTGCGTCACTGCTATGGCCGGTCATGTGATGGTTGATGGTGTGTTAGGCGACAGCAGGATTTATCCTGGCACGGTGCACACCTATCAGGTGTACGTGCCGCAGCAGTATGACGGCCGCCAGGCTGCGTGTCTCTATGTGGGGCTCGATGGCGTGCTGTGCAATGCTCCGCAGGTAATGGACAGCCTCATCACCGCAGGCAAGATGCCCGTCACCATAGGCGTGTTCCTGCAACCCGGACTCATCAAGGACGCGGAAGGCAACGTGGTGAGATATAACCGTAGCAATGAGTTCGACATGCCCGACGCAACCTTTGCCACTTTCCTCGAGAGTGAGTTGCTGCCGCAGGTCGAGGGCATGGCAACAGGCGACGGACGCACGGTGAGGCTCTCTGTAAATGCTAACGATCGCATGATATTCGGCTTGTCGAGTGGAGGCATCTGCGCTTTCAATGCAGCGTGGCACCGTCCCGACATGTTCTCGCGTGTATTCAGCGGTGTGGGCACATTTGTTGCTATGCGTGGCGGCAATGACATCCAGGCCATCGTGCGCAAGCACGAGCCCAAGCCCCTGCGCATCTTTTTGCAAGATGGAACCCAAGACGTGTGGAATGCGCTGTTCGGGCACTGGTATGAGGGCAACCGCATGCTTGCCACGGCACTGGACTTTGCCGGATATGACGCAGCCTATGACTGGAGCGACTGCAAGCACGGCGTGTCGCAGGCCTCCAAGATATTTGCACAAGTCATGGAATGGATGTGGCGTGACTATCCCGAACCCGTCAAGGCGGGAAAGACCCAGAACGACCTGCTCGCACAACTGTTGCCCGAGGGGCAAAGCGAATGGAGTTGGACGGTTTTGGATGCTCCCAGCGAGCGTGCCACGGCTGGTGACGCCGTGTATCCCGACAGCAGCTTTGTGGTGAAACGTCACGAGGGCAGCAACTGCCTGTGGCAATACACCATAGCCCCCGACGGCACACTCGAGAACGGACAGCGTTTCTACTGGCTGCACTCCTACGATAACTCCCTGCTCAACGTGGGCGGCATGGAGTTTGACTCGCAGGGAAACCTCTACGTGATCACTAATGTCGGCTTGCAGATCCTTGACCAGAACGGCCGCGTGCGTGGCATCCTCTCATTGCCTGTTACCGAACCCGAAATCATTGAAGGAACGACATTGCGCATCGACGAGGGCATGGTATCGCTAGTCACGCCCCAAGGGAAACTCGCACAGCGCAAACTCAACATCCAGCCCGCCAAGCAAGGTGTGCGCCCCAAGTCGCAAGGACAGGGATAATGCATTTAGGTGTATTTAGGTCGCTTTTGAGCCTCGACATAATTATTGAACCCACTTTTAAATTTTGACTTGACAAAAAATATGCGTATCTTTGCACTGATATTTGCAAATTTACGATTATGAAGAAATCAATGATACGGTTCACAGCGCTGATGCTGTGCTTGGTTGCAGTGCTCACTAGTTGCAACGATAAAAAAAGCGGTTACCCTTATGAGACCAACTATCTGCCTGTGCAGTTGCCCGGGTCTCAAAAGTGGAGCATCCTTGATGTCAACAGCGGCGAACTCCTGGTTAAGGACGCTTATGCCGAGGTGCCGTCGCCAGTGATTGACGACATGTTCTATGTGATGACCGAGGATGGCACTTACAACTACTATAATGTCGCTGCCCCCACAACACCTGTCAACGCCGAACCTTATGGCAGCGTGACCGTTTTCAGCGAGGACGGGCTCGCCGTGGCTAGCAAGCGCGGCGGCTCACTGTGTGTGATCAACAAGAAGTGCGAAGTAGTGAAAGAACTGCCCAAGGACGTGGCACAGTGCTCAATGTTCAGCCGCGGCATGGCTGCCTATCAGAACGACCTGGGACAGTGGGGATATATCGATACCAGGGGCGACACTGTCATTGCCGCCAAGTATGCTACTGCCAATCTTTTTGTCAACGATGACTATGCCATAGTCGTGGATGAGAACCTCATGAACGACACCACAATGTCTTACTCGGTCATCAACAAGAAAGGCGAGGTGATGTTTGAAGCCAACACTGCTCAATATCGCCTTGTGCAGCCTTACTTCATCGATGGCGTGCTGCCTGTGGTCAAGGGCGACACTATCGTGTGCCTCAACAGCAAGGGCGAGGAGACTGCCAACCCCAACAAGAGCTACGACGCAGTTGAGAAGGCGGGCTACAAGACCTTCTCTCGCTCGCCTGGCGGCAACTTCATCGTGCTCACCAAGGACAACAAGATGGGTGTTGTGGACTATGACAACAAAACCATCATCGAGGCCAAGCACGAGCGTCTCACCGACCTGCGCAAGGACCGTTACATCGTGGGTCAGGACTCCCTGTTCCACCTCGTCGATGGCAGCGGCAATCCCGTGGGCAACGTGAACTTTGTCCATGCCCATGGCGGCAGCGAGGCACTGTATGCTACACGTGGTTTCATCGACACCAATCTGGCGGCAGCATCAATGCTCATGATGGTGGGCAGCGACAACTGCGCCGGAGCCAACGCAAGCACCACGTTGCAAGACATGGTGGGAATGCTCAATCCCAACCCCGCAGGCAGCGTGGGCCAGAACGGTATTGCCATACCGCAGGGACCGTTCATCGTGAGATTTATGTTTGACAAGGAAATGGCATCGGTCATTAACGATGTGCCATGCTACAATATGGACGCACGCATCGTGTGTGTGGATGTATCGCTCAACGCCATCAACTGCGCCCTCGACACCGAGGAGCAGATTATGGGCAAGGTGAGCAGTGCAATGGGCACAAAGGGGTTCATTCTCGACACAGACAACATCTTCGTCAACGACCAGCACCAAGCCATCTCTATGGGTTACAGCCACGGCATCGTGAGCCTGTGTTTCTTTATGAACGCAAGCCAGGCCCAGTCGATGCCACGAGAACCACGCAAATAATACCTTGTGCAGTGCTCGCAGATATGATTTAGGATAAATAATTATTTGCTTACTGAAAAAACAACAATAGCATATTTAGATGAATAACCGAAAAACTCTTGTATCACTCATAGCCTTGCTGGTGCTGGCAGGAACGCCAGCAGCGCAAGCACGCAAGGCTAAAAAAACAACCGCCACTGCTGCTCGCGTGGAGTTTGCCCCTAGCCGCGACATCAAGCTCGGGGCTGGCGAGGCTGCGCCGCGCAGTCACCGCATCGCTCAAGACATGCGTCTCTTTGAGAGTCCAGCCATCGAGCAGGAGATAGCCCGCATCAAGGCGATGCTCACTAACCCCAAGCTGGCAGCGATGTTTGAGCAGTGTTTCCCTAACACGCTCGACACCACAGTGCATTTCAGGACCGACAGCACAGGCCAGTATGACTCGTTTGTCGTGACTGGCGACATCAATGCCATGTGGCTGCGTGACTCGGGCGCACAGGTGTGGCCCTACATCCAGTATGCCAGCCGTGACCCTCGTCTCAAAGCTATGATTGCAGGCACCATCAACCGCCAGTTCAAGTGCATCAACATCGATGCCTACGCTAATGCGTTTAACGACGGTCCCACTGGTGGTTACTGGCAGAGCGACGAGACCGAGATGAAACTTGAACTGCACGAGCGCAAGTATGAGATAGACAGCAACTGCTACCCAATTCGCCTCGCCCATGAGTACTGGCGCGTGACCGGCGACACCAGCGTCTTCGGGACCGAGTGGATCCAGGCCATAGAGAACACCCTGCGCGTGTGGGGCGACCAGCAACGCAAGGACGGCAAGGGACACTACTACTTCCGCCGCAAGACCACCATAGGCACCGACTTGCAGACCAATCGCGGCTGGGGTAACCCGGTCAAGCCCGTGGGCCTCATTGCCAGCGCATTCCGTCCTAGTGACGACGCCACGGTGTTCCAGTTTCTCGTGCCTAGCAATTTTATGGCAGTGAGCTCATTGCGCAAGGCTGCCGAGATTCTTACCCAAGTTAACCGCAACGAGCAACTTGCCGCGCGATGCACCGCAATGGCTCTCGAGGTGGAGCAGGCACTCCGGCAGTATGCCGTGGTCGAGCACCCAAAGTATGGCAAGATTTACGCCTTTGAGGTGGATGGTTACGGCGGACGCAACCTCATGGACGATGCCAATGTGCCCAGCCTGCTGGCAATGCCTTATCTGGGCGATGTGGACGTCAACGACCCCATCTATCAGAACACCCGCCGCTTCGTGCTCAGCAACGATAACCCTTACTTCTTCAAGGGGAAGGCAGCCGAGGGCATAGGCGGCCCGCACATAGGCGACAACATGATATGGCCCATGAGCATCATGATGCGTGCCTTCACCAGCCAGGACGATGAGGAGATAAAGCAGTGCATCACCACACTGATGCACACCGATGCCGGAACCGGATTCATGCACGAGTCGTTCCACAAAGATAACCCTGACGACTATACTCGCTCATGGTTTGCCTGGCAAAACACGCTCTTCGGCGAACTCATCGTGAAACTTGTCAACGACGGAAAAATAGATTTACTTAACTCAATAGAATAAAATACATCAGTTTATGAAACATATACTTGCAATCGCAGCCATCTCGCTCATGGCACTCACAGCAACTGCTCAACACAGTAAGGACTGGGCACAACTTCACAAATATGCTGGTCCCAACATCGAACTCAACAATCACAAGAACAACGGCAAGCGTGTGGTGCTGCTGGGCAATTCCATCACCGAGTACTGGGTGGGCAAGCACCCCGACTTCTTCAAGAACACGGGCTACATAGGCCGTGGCATCTCGGGACAGACAAGCTACCAGTTCCTGGTGCGCTTCCGTGAAGACGTGGTTGATCTCAAACCAAAGGTGGTGGTTATCAACGTAGGTACTAACGATATCGCAGAGAACACCGGCCCCTACTTTGAGGACCGCACTATGGGCAACATCATGTCGATGGTGGAAATCGCCAAGGCTAACAAAATCAACGTTATCCTCACCTCGGTGCTGCCATGTAAAAAGATGTATTGGAGTGGTGCAACTGGGGTGGCCGACAAAATCGCTAGCCTCAACAAGCGCATTGCCGAGTATGCCAAGAAGAACAAAATCCCCTATGTGGATTATTACAGCGCAATGGTCGAGGGCGACGAGCGCGCTCTCAACCACAATTACACCGAGGACGGTGTGCACCCCAACCCCGCAGGCTACGACGTGATGGAACCACTTCTCCAAACCGCCGTGCGCAAATATGTGAAGTAATCTCGCAAGAAACATAGTTCCACCAGAGCAATAACCACTTGTATGATAGTATCTAAACGAGGACTTGTAAAGGTAATCATCCTGCTTGCAATCGTTGATTTGATTGCGGCATTTTGGTATTTCACCCTGCGCATCGAGAGCAGTGGCGAGAGCCGCGACCTGTGGCACCACGACAATGTCACCGAGAATGCCGACACCGTCAAAGAAACCTCGATGGTTGACACATTCCAGTTGGCACATCAACGGCGATACTTCATCACTACAACACCATCGTTGACCAACAATCCTAGTTCGAAATTGCTCTGCATCAAGGTCGTCAAGGCACGGTTGCCCATCACCATCAACGGCAACGACAGCCTAGACCGTCTCAACGAAGCAATCGTCGAGAAAGCATTTGACCAGAAAACGTGCAACATCACCAACGCTATCTCCGCCTACCTCAACACGCCCAAATTCATAGGGAACAATGTGGACCAGCCCTACGTTTGCATCGACTCATTGCCCGTGAAGCACCCCGAGTTCACCAATGCGCTCAGCGTGCTCATCTTCCCGCGCATCACTTCAAATCGCCTCCTGGTGTTTGAGATAGACCATTGGCACACAGCAGGCAACACATCGACTGCAACAAGCTCCTACATTCACTACGACCGCGTTGCACAACACGTGATTCCCACGGAAGAGATACTCCAATCGGGCGAAGACCACGTTGTGCTAGCACTCATCAATGACAAAATTGAGTACCTCAACCGCAAGAAGAACCTCTCGCTTCTCAAAGCATCGCGAGTGCCTGCCGAGATGTGCGTGATGCGCACAGGCATTTCGTTCATGTTTCCGCCGGGCGAGATAGCCCAGCCTGGTGAAGGCGAGATAGAAATTCTAGTGCCACACGACAAAATCAAGTCATCGCTCTCCCCGTCGTTCCTCAACATCATGAACAACAACTCCGGCTGGTGGACCTACAAGCGCATCGACTGATGCCCATCAAAGACTTGATGCGTCTCTCAACTCTCGGCCCCACATACATTGAGGGCACAGAGGTTTATGTTTTCAAAAATGGGGCTCCCCTCCGGGGGAAAATGTAGTTTCTTATTTTATCAGGTTATTAAGTTCATCTACCGACAACCCTGTGTTTTTTGCCACAAACTCAATATCTAAACCGTTTTCAATTAAGTTCTTGGCGATTGTAATTGACGCATTCAGTTCGCCTTCAGCACGTCCTTCAGCGCGTCCTTCAGCACGTCCTTCAGCACGTCCTTGGGCACGTCCTTGGGCGTGGCCCTCGGCTCGTCCTTCCTTCATTGCGGTGCTAATCACGTCATTCTGAATCATCACTGCCTCGATGTGCTTGTCATAGGCAACCTTCTCGGTCTTATTCATTGCCATGTATTCCAGTTTTTTCTTGGCTTCTTGCAGACCTGGTGCGGTGGTGTTGTCGTCGATATCTCCATCCTTGAGATATTTCAGCCATTCTTCAAGATGAGTCTCGGCAATTTTGTTGAAAGCATTCACGCGCACCAAATAATACTCGGGGAATACCTCCTCGGGTGCCTTCATGTTGATTACATTCTTCTCCTTTGTCGTGATTTGAAGCGTGTCATGCTTGGTCACACCTGTAAATACCGTCTGTCCGCGATACACATAATCCTCACCCTTGCCAAGGTCAAAATACAATATACTTATTGAATAGACTTTTTTGACCTGGTCGTAGGTATTTCCTAGGTTGATGTGCTCTGTAATCGTCTTTGCAACTCCATAAAGGATGCGTTCAAGATAATACAACTCGCGGGTGAGCTGTATCTCCACAATGACAATCTCATCATGGCTGTTTTTAGCCTTGATATCCACACGGTTAAATTTGTCGCTGGGGTCATCCTGATTGCTTTCGCTCTCCAGCAGCTCGATGATGTGCATTTCTTCGCCCAGCAACACCGCTATGAGTCCTTCCAGGATACTGAAATTGGCCTTGTCACGCAAAATCTTTTTTGCGGCCCAGTCAAATCTGATGTAACGATTGTTTGCCATAGTCCTTTATTATTTGCTTTTAACATTGCAAAGTAACAACTTTATTGCTACAATTCCAAATCTTTTATCGAAATTCTTATCTTCCATGAGCAAATACGCTCCATGCTATATCTCACGTTCTTGCCCGCCCTGGACAACAGCGATGGCTGGTGGAACTACAAACGCCTAAAATGGTAGTATTGCAATACTTATTTGATTGGTAGGATTGGTTAGGTTAAAAATGTGTATGTATTTTTTTACCCAGGAATGACCAATATTCAAAGAAAATGATTACCTTTGTGTGGTAAAGAGTGCGAATAGAAACGTAACACAAGTGTAAAATAAAATATTATACAATTATGGCAACATCAACAACACAACAGCCGACAAGTCCTTTGGATGCACTAATGGCACACTTTGCATCATCATCAAAGAGTGTACAGCGTGCATTCACTAAATATATTATTGAGACAAATGCTGAGGAAGTAGAAACACGTCGCCAGCAGATAATGGTTAGGGAGAGCCTTAAACAGGCTTTCCAAGAGTTAAAGGAAGGCAAGGCTCGTCCTGTTGAAGAACTCTTAAACGAGTTCTGAACCACTCAAACTATTATGAAAGTAAGCATCAATACAATTCCTGAGTTTGACCGCAGGGCAAAGCGATTGGCAAAGAAGTATAAATCACTCAAATCGGATTTGCAACAACTCGTCAACACTCTACGTCAAACGCCGACACTTGGTACTGACCTTGGTGCGGGAATTTATAAGGTTCGTCTTGCTATAGCATCGAAAGGTCGCGGAAAAAGTGGCGGAGGGCGTGTGATCACCTTTACAGTTAAGCTCGCTGAACCTGATTGTTATGATGTGACACTTCTCACAATCTATGACAAAAGTGAAATTTCCAATGTCACAGATGCTTACATTAAAGAATTGCTACGTTTTTTGCAAGAATAAGATTGAAAAAACACAAAGTCAAACAATTAATTTTTAACTGATTAGTCATTGATACAGCATTGACACTACGAAACAGAAATAACAAACATTAAACAGAAGAACGGTACACCATGTGTGCAGCCACTTCACCGACGTATTAATCAAAACAAATTATTAACACGAAGGTAAGCATAAACCGTTCGACACTTACATATCTTGAGCAAACTGCTCTTGTTCTCTTCCTATCGAAACGACCAAATTCAAAGGCTATGAGAATAAGCAGCGGTGGGTTCACGCCTCGTTTAGGGCGTGGATTTCTCCGTACTTATCCATAGCAAAGGTTACTTGGTCGTACCTGATAGGAAGGATAAGCGTCGAGAAGTTCGCGCCCCTTCTTTTATTCGAAATCAAACTAAATGAAAAACAAACAAATTTTGGAGTATTGTAACAATCTTTGTACTAACGCTTAGCGCAACAATTGCTTTTTCATCTTGTAATAAGAACGAAGACGGAATTAATGAAACTGGGAATGGCGGAACGAATAAAGGTCACGAATATGTTGACCTCGGATTGCCTTCTGGAACACTTTGAGCTACTTGTAATGTTGGCGCTTCTAATCCCGAGGATTACGGTCTGTACTTTGCTTGGGGCGAGACCAAAGGCTATGCTAAAAGAGTGAGCCATAGTTTCGACTGGACTAACTACAAGTGGAGTAGGAATAACGGTATTATGGCCTACATGACCAAATACTGCACAGATTCAGAATACGGCACAGTAGATAACAAGACCATTCTTGACCCCCAGGACGATGCAGCGACTGCCAACTGGGGTAGTGGATGGCGCATGCCCTCCTTGCAGGAGATAAAAGACCTTTATGACAACAAGTACACCACTGTCGAGTGGGTGACAGTAAATGGTGTTAATGGTAGCAGGATTACGAGCAAGAGCAATGGTAACAGCATTTTCCTGCCCGCCGCAGGCTCCCGTAGCGACACGGACCTCTACAACGAGGGTCACTCCGGGTACTACTGGTCGCGGGAACGTGAAGCGAGAGATGCTTCAGCAGTTTATAGTCTGTGTGTAGGCTCGTACGGCTACATTAAATGGGCGTACAGAGAACGTTGCGAAGGGCTTCTTGTTAGACCTGTGCGTAAATCTTCTGAATAACTGTATTTTCTCCCCAGAAGGGTAACCGCAATCGCTCAGAGGAAGAAATCTCAGCGGTTGTGGGCAAACGGTGAGCAAGGGTGTGCTCGCATCCGCAATGGCATGGTATACTGATTGTCGATTCTGTTGATAGTATTTTCTTATTGCGAGGGTGTTGATACAAGGCACTGGTTTGACGATGGTAATTTCTTGTCCTATCGGACCTTAAAATGGAATGGTTGTGATAGACGTTATTTTGACTCAATACCTAGGCCGAAGAGGGCGTAGTCGTAGAAGATGGGGTCCTCGGGACGCATGGTGCGCAGGGCTTGGGTGATTTCGATCACCGTCTTGCGGTCGTTGGCTCGGCGAGTTGTCAGCCCTAGCGAGCGGGCAGTGTTTCCCACATGCACATCAAGCGGGATGAATAGTTGCGACGGCTTGATAGCGTTCCATACACCCATATCCACGATTCCATCGTCACGCACCAGCCAGCGCAACGCCATGTTGATGCGTTTGAGGGCAGTGTCATCTAGGTGGGTGGGCAGAGTGCGGGAATCAAGCATGCCGCCATTGGCCTGAGAAAACTTGTGCTGCATCAACGCCACTAGTTGCCACGACGGTGTTGCGTCATCACCTACATGATGATGCGTTGCAAAGTCGTTGAGCGACCCATGTGCCGAGTATATGGAGCGCAGTCCGCGCAGCATGTACTTGAAGTTGCGGGCAAAGAAGGTGCGGTGCAGGTTCATGTCGTCGGGCAGCGTTTCGTAGGCACCGTCCATCACATAGGCCAGCGGTTCATGCTGCATTAGGTCCAGCATGCGGTTGCAGTTGTTGCATATCATCTTGCGGTTGCCCCATGCTATGGTAGCCGAGAGCAGCGACACAATCTCGATGTCTTGCAATTTGCCGAACCGACGTGGGAACTGCACCGGATCGCTCTGGGCAAACTCGGGCACATTGATGCGAGTGGCCTCGCGATCAAGCAGTTTTTTGAGGTTTTCGCCAGCGGGTATCATAGCACGAACCATATCGAAGGCACAAACCGCGGCAAGGCATAGAGTTGCACGTCACGCTCGCGCTGGTCGGGGGCATTGCTGCCATCGCCCACGGTGAGTTCACGCATGTGCAACGCCTTGACGATGGCCTTGCGGGCAATCTCGGGCGTGTTGTTGTCCTTGCTCAAATGGCACATGAACACATGGGTAAGTCCAGGGTGATAGTGCTCGCTGATGAACTGCGCCGTCTGCTCGTTGTCGAGATGTCCGCGCTCGCCGCGCACACGGTTTTTAAGATATTCGGGATAATGTCCCTCGTTGAGCATTTTGAGGTCATAGTTGCTCTCAATCATCAGATAATTGGCTTGGCTCATATAGTGGCGTGCGCGCTCTGTGATCACGCCCATGTCGGTTGCCACGACAAAGTGCTTGCCACCCAGGTCGATGTCGAATCCCATGTTGTCGCTTCCGTCGTGCGAAGTCTCGAATGCGGTGATCTTGAAGTCGCCCAGCGTGAACGGTATCTCCTTGAAGATGCTCTCGTGATACTCCTTCACTCGGCGAGAGATGTTGTGGCGGCGCAGCAGGCCATTCAGCACACGGGGAGTGCAGTAGATGCGTATGTGCTTGTAGCGGCGCACTAGTGTGTAAACATAGCGCACGTGGTCCTGATGGTCGTGGGTCAGGACGATGCCCTTGATGTGGCTGGGGGTAATGCCGTTGTGCTTCAAGGTGTCATACACTGTGTCGGCATCGATGCCGGCATCGATAATCACCCCGCCCGCGTCGTTGCCCAGATAGGCACTATTGCCGCTGCTGCCGCTGCCGAAACTGATAAAACGAAATCCCGACGCAGCTTTTCTCGATGCTTGCTGCGCCTGGGTGTCAGGATGTTGGACCTGCTCTTCAAAGTCGTCACTGCCGAATCTGATGGTCTGCTCTCGCGCAGTGTCGCAGTTGACGTGTTTTGTCTTATTGTTGTGTATATTATTCATCAATGTGCTTGGGGCAGACCTCACTTGTAGAGCAAGAAGATGGTGGGCTTCTTGCCATAGTCGTAGGTTGCCTTGCTCCACTCCTTTATAGAGCGGGTGACGATGCTCTCGTTCTCGCCAGTGATGTCGCTTGCCACACACAGTTTGAGGTGTGCAGGCAGTGCCTTGACCATCGTAGCCATGAGGGCATTGTTGCGATAGGGCGTCTCAATGAAGATCTGGGTCTGGTCGCGGTGCATGATGTCATGCTCCATCTCCTTGAATTTTCGAGTGCGGGCCGCGCCATCGATGGGCAGGTAGCCCAGGAAGGCAAAACTCTGTCCGTTAAATCCCGAGCCCATGAGTCCCATGAGGATGCTCGACGGCCCCACCAGAGGTTTCACCTTTAACCCCTTGCGCTGGGCTATGGCCACCACGTCGGCTCCGGGGTCGGCAATAGCGGGGCATCCGGCCTCGCTTATCACTCCCATGGCATGACCTGCCTCTAACGGGGCTAGGTAAGAGGCGATGTCCTTGGGGTCGGTGTGGCGGTTGAGCTCATAGAACGTGAGTTCGTCGATGTTGATGTCGCGGTCGCACTTTTTGAGGAAACGGCGCGCCGAGCGCACATTCTCTACGATAAAATGCTTGATTTCGCGCACAACAGCAACGTTGACGGCGGGCAAAACCGTCGTCAAATCACCCTCACTGAGTTGAACAGGCACAAGGTATAGCGCTTTCTCTATCGTCATAATGTGCAAAGGTAGCAAAAAACAATGAACCACCCGCTACACTCCGTCACAAATTTTCTTAAAAACTCCCATATTGCCCCTATCGCTATTGAATTATCGCCTTTCACGCCGCAAGAAAGCCCCTGTGCAAGGAAAAGAGTGGCTTTTATTTTTTTCTTTTGAGAAAAAAGAGTAACTTTGCAGTTAGCGAACTGAATAACAAATGATGAAAAAGAAAATTATCACAAGCAAGATATTATTGGCCCTGACCGCGGGGATGTTGTCCCTTGGTGCTTGGGCGCAGGAATTTGACGCTGCGGGACTGCGCTTCAACGTGGTGAACGACCGCGAAGCCGAGGTCGTGCAGTCGTGGGCCGATGGCGCTAGCCGTTATAGCGGTGTGGTGCTTATTCCCGAGACTGTGAACTATGCAGGCGACAACTATCTGGTCACTGGCATCGCCGCCGAGGCATTCTCGCACTCAGGCGTGACCGAGGTGCAGATTCCCAATAGTGTCACTTCTATCGGCGAGAGTGCTTTTGCCTATGCCGAGAGCCTGCGCAGCATCACCCTCCCGCTCAATCTCCACACGGTGAGCAAGACCATGCTCGCCGGCACTGCCATCGAGAATATTGCTATCCCCGAAGGCGTGACCACCATAGGTTACGGCGCATTCCAGTCGTGCTCACAGCTGCGCACCGTGATGTTGCCCTCTACGCTGTCGCTCATCGACGCCTATGGTTTCAACAACTGCCACAACCTGTTTGAAATATATTGCGCTGCCCCCACGCCTCCCAAGGCTAGTGGCTGGGCTATCTTCATAGGGTTGAGCGGCATTGACGTGATTTTGCCCGATGACGAGGCTGTGGAAGCCTATGCCAATAACTCGGTGTGGGGCGATAGCGAGACCTTCTCGCTGTGGACCGATGAGGATATCTCAGTGTCGATGATGCTCACGGGCGAAACATTCCGCAACAACTGGATGAAGGTACCCCTGGGCAACAATCTCGCTTACCGCATCTATGGCGAGGACGGCGAGCAAATGGCGCTCACAGCTGCCGACCACTACTACTTCGCCATCCCCAACCATCCCGTAGATTTTGTGGTAGTGCCCACCAACATGATTAACGACTGCGACGACCAGTTTGAAATCACCATAGGAGAATACTCTTATGTTGAACAAATCGAGGACGAGCACCCCAATATTCATGTGATTGATGGCACAATCTACATCAGCGGTGACAACCATGGCAAGTGGACCACCGTGTATGACGCCTACGGCAACTTGTGGTACCAGCGCCCGTCGATCAACAACGTGATCAGCGACCTGCCACGCAACCGAGTATATATCGTTATCGTGGGCAACTACGTGAAAAAAGTATTCCTATGATTGACGCCGACCATCGATTCATGAAAATGGCTCTCGACGAGGCCCATCGTGCCGCCGAGCGCGACGAGGTGCCCATAGGGGCAGTCATCGTGAGCAACGGGCAAGTTGTGGCACGAGGTCACAACCTCACCGAGACGCTCACCGATGTCACCGCCCATGCCGAGATGCAAGCCATCACCGCAGCAGCCGGAACCCTGGGCGGCAAATATCTCACTGGATGCACGCTATATGTGACCGTGGAGCCTTGCCTCATGTGCGCTGGCGCCCTGGGGTGGAGCCAGATTTCACGCATCGTCTATGGTGCGGCCGACGACAAGCGTGGGTACCACACCTTCTGCACCAATCCGTTCCACAAGAAAACTGTGATTGATAGCGGTGTCATGGCCAAGGAATGCAGCGAACTAATGACCGAGTTTTTTAAGAAAAAAAGATAACATCTAAACACGATGAATATGTCAAAATTGAGTACAAGACTTATCATGCTCCTCATGGCATTCATGGCCATGAGCAGTACAGTGTGGGCTCAGGACTTTGAAGCCCAGCCACAAGCCGACACCATCACGGTGAAATCGGCAAAGATGAACCGCGCCATCAAGTGCACTGTGGTCGTGCCCGAGCAATATTTCGACGCCGATCTTCAAGAAGACCAGTACCCAGTGCTCTATCTGCTGCACGGCGCCGACGGCAGTTACCGCGACTGGCCCAAGAAGGCCAATCTTGATGACCTGGCTAGCAACTACTCGGTGATCATCGTGTGTCCCGACGGACAGGACAGCTGGTATTTCGATTCGCCAGTAGATCCTTCGTTCCAGTTTGAGACATTCATCAGCAAGGAACTTGTTGAGTACATCGACACTCACTTCCGCACCTTGCGTTCACCTGGTTATCGTGCCATCACTGGTTTGAGCATGGGCGGTCACGGAGCATTGTGGGTGGGACTTCGTCACCCCGAGGTGTTTGGCTCTTGCGGAAGCATGAGCGGCGGCGTGGACATCACCAAGTTCCCCAACCGCTGGAAACTCGACAAGCGTCTGGGTAAATACGAGGACAACAAGCAGGTGTGGGCCGACCACGCTGTCATCAACCTCGTGGACAAGATTAAACCCGGCCAGAACATCATCATCGATGACGGATGCGATGACTTCTTCTACGATGTGAACATGAACTTGCACAAGGCGTTGCTCGACCGCAAAGTGAAACACGACTTCACCATTCGCCCTGGCAACCATTCTTGGAGCTACTGGGTGAACTCTCTTGATTATCACATGTTGTTCTTCGCCAAGGCGTTTGACCAAGCACAATAAACCTGTCTCCTGTTATGTTTACGCAGTCATCACTCAAATACCTGGCGTTGCATGCGCTGATGCTGCTGGCACTGGTGTGCAGCAGTTGCAAGAACTCGACCCCGGCGACATCGCATGAAACCGCGGCCGAGGTCAAGACACAAGCGGCGGTGCAGCACCCCAGCGACACATTGCCCGCTCCCACCCAGGTGCAGAGCGTGGTCACCGTGCACAGCGGCAAGATGAAACGTGACATTGACAACACCATCACTCTGCCGCAAGGATATCTTGCCCAGGGTGACAACACTTGCTATCCGGTGGTGTATCTGCTGCACGGATATGGCGATACGCACGCTTCGTGGTCGCAGAAGTTTGACCTCAAGGACGCTGCTACCAAGCACGGTGTGATTATCGTGTGCCCCGACGGTCAAAACAGCTGGTATCTCGACTCGCCCGTTGACTCGACTATGCAATTTGAAACCTACGTGGCAACCGAACTGGTCAACTACATTGACACCCATTACCGCACCCGTGCCGACAAGGCTTCACGCGCCATCACCGGATTGAGCATGGGCGGCCACGGTGCATTGTTCCTGGCCATGCGTCACCCCGAGGTGTTCGGGTCGTGCGGTAGCATGAGCGGCGGCGTGGATATCACAAAATTCCCCGACCGATGGATGCTTGACAAGCGGCTCGGCAAATATGCCGCCAACAAAAAGGCATGGGCCGACCATTCTGTGATTAATCTAGTGGCAAGACTCAAACCTGGCCAACTCAATATCATAGTGGACGACGGCAGTCAGGACTTCTTCTATGAAGTCAACATGGCACTGCATGCTGCCCTCGACAAGCAAGGCATCAAGCACGATTTCAGCACGCGTCCTGGCAACCACTCGTGGAAATATTGGTGTGAGTCTCTGCCTAAACACCTTGATTTCTTTGACCAAGCGTTTGCAGGAAAAGAGGTTGTGTGCAAGACATCTATTAACAAGTCTCCGACTTCTCCCCAAGCCGCTAGCAGCGACACAATAAAAAAGAAAACAAATAATTAATACTATATAGCCATGGCTGATTTTTATTATCTAACCAACAACAATGAGCAACAAGGTCCTGTAAGTAAGGATGCGCTCAAAAATGTAATCAAACCAGAGACTCTCGTGTGGCGTGCCGGTTTAAGCAACTGGGTGCCTGCCGACTCTCTTGACGAATTGAAAGACTTGTTCCAACCCGCTCCTGCGGCTCCCGCCGCAGCCCCTGCACCCGCGGCAGAGGAAACGGTAATCATAGAAAAATCGGAACCTGCGGCTCCCGCTGCTGCCCCTGCACCCGCGGCACCTGCTGCTAACCCTGCACCTGCGGCACCTGCTGCCAAGCCCGCACCCGCGGCACCTGTTGCCAAACCCGCTCCTGCGGCACCTGCTGCCAAGCCCGCTCCTGCAGCTCCTGTTGCTGCCAAGCCCGCTCCTGCAGCTCCTGTTGCAGCCAAGCCCGCTCCCGCTGCTCCCGTTGCTGCCAAGCCCGCTCCCGCTGCTCCCGTTGCAGCCAAGCCCGCACCCGCTGTTCCCGTTGCCGCCAAGCCCGCTCCCGCTGCTCCTGTTGCAGCCAAACCCGCACCCGCGGCACCCGTTGCAGCCAAGCCCGCACCCGCTGCTCCCGCTAAACCTGCACCTGTCAAGCCCGCTCCGGCTCCCAAGCCGGTAACTGCATCAACATCTGCCGTGCAGCCTCCCAAAAAGAGCAACAAGAATCTCTTTATTATTGGTGGTATCGTTGGTGGTATTCTCCTCTTGGTCATTATCGGCATTGTAGGAACAGCAATCTGGTGGTACACTGCTCAAAAGAATTTAGACGATTATAATTACAGCACCGACACCGAAGAGGTTGTATATAACGACTATGAAGAGCAAGCCGAGGAAGCTGCTCCCGTCGAGGAAGTGCGCAAGGGTTTTGAAGAGGTTGACATGCCGCCTGCTGGGCAATTCAACATGGGTATCGAGCTCGCCAACATGGCAGCCGGTAAGAACTTTGCCGGAACCTACAAAGGCATGACTGTGGGCGACTTTGACGACATCTCTTATAAACTTACCAAAGCCGGCAAGCAGATGAAATATGACCGCGATGGCTACCGCTTCCAGTTCTTCTTTGACGGTAGCGTTACCGATGACAGCTCTACTATCACAGGTGTGGCAGTGAGCTCCGACCTCACAGGTCAGCCTGCGTCAAAATATGACCTGGTAACAGACTTTGAGGACGTTCTCGAAGAAATGACCCTGAGCAAATCGGGCAACAACTACATCACCAACATCGATTCATACGTTTCATGCGGTTACGTGGGTTCTCGTTTCTACGTTTATTACTACTACGAGAACGCTCCCGACAAGAGCCCTGCTCCCCGCAAATAACGCATTCACTGGCAATTAAAAAATTATTACATGGCTATACACTCAAAGCCAAGGATTCTCATCATCTACACCGGGGGCACTATCGGCATGATTGAGGACGAAGGCACGCACTCTCTGCGGCCATTTGACTTCACGCATCTCATCGATAATGTCCCCAAGGTGAAGAAACTGGATTATGACATCGACAACATCCAGTTTGACGCCCCCATCGACAGCGCCAACATGAGTCCCAAGCACTGGGCTGAGATTGCGCGCGCTATCGAGGACAACTATGACAAGTACGACGGTTTCGTAGTGCTTCACGGCACCGACACCATGGCGTTCACTGCCTCGGCGTTGAGCTTCATGCTCGAGAACCTGCACAAGCCTGTCATCATCACCGGCTCGCAGCTCCCCATAGGCGAAGTGCGAACCGACGGCGAGGAAAACCTCATCACAGCCCTGCAGGTTGCTGCTGCAACCGATGCAACAGGATCGCCCATGGTGCAGGAGGTTGCAATCCTCTTTGAGAACTACCTGTGGCGAGGTAACCGCAGCACAAAGATGAGCGCCGACAACTTCAACGCTTTCAAGAGCAACAATTACCCTGCGCTGGCCCACATAGGCCTGGGCATCGCATTCAACACCGAGGCCCTGTACCGCTCACCCTCTAAACGACCGCTCAAGGTGCATTATGACATGGACCCCAACGTGATGTTTGTGGAACTCCATCCAGGCATCACCGAGGGCACGCTCAAGTATCTGCTCAACACTCCGGGAATCAAGGGCATTGTGCTCAAGACCTACGGAGCTGGAAACAGCCCCAGCGAGCAATGGTTCACTAATGCCATCAGCGAGGCAACACAGCGCGGAGTGGTAGTGCTCAACGTGTCGCAGTGTGTCAACGGAGGCGTGCACTACGGCCTCTACGAGACCGGCAAACGACTCTCGGCGGCAGGTGCTACAAGCGGCAACGACATCACCAGCGAGGCTGCCATCACCAAGATGATGTATCTCTTCGGACTGGGACTCAACAGCGACAGTGTCAAGAACTACCTAGGCTACTCTTTGTGCGGTGAGATAACAGTGTGATGCCTGATATACGTTATGCAGCAATGAAAAAGGTAAAAATCACGGTGATGCGCATGGCGTGCTACCACGACCTCATCGAGAAATATGAGAACCCCATAGAACATGCCTGCGACATGAAGGTGGGCATGTCCTTTGTGAGCGAGAATGCCACACGGCCGCCAGGCATGTGCGACAGCGCATGGGAAACCCTGAAACCATGGGTCGCCCAACTTGCCAACGGCGGAGGAGATTTCTATGACGGATGGATGAAAAACAAGCACTCGGCAATGCTATCGTGCAACGACGGATTCAGGCCAGTGTCGTTTCTCATCGAAACTATTGAATGAACTTACGGTTAAACCACAATATAAAAAAAACAACGACTACAAATGAAGCATAGATTTCCACTCGAGAAGTTCCAGCAAATGGAAACACCCTTTTACTACTACGACCTGTCTCTGCTAGATGCCACCATCAAGGCCATCAAGAAACAAGTCAAGGACAAACCCTACGTGGTGCATTATGCCGTCAAGGCCAATGGTAACCCCACCATTCTCAGGGCCATCGCAGCCCATGGACTGGGCGTGGATCTGGTGAGCGGCGGCGAGATTGCAGCATCGCTTAAAGCTGGTTTTGACCCTGCCAAGATGGTTTATTCAGGCGTGGGTAAGACCGATTGCGAGATTATTCAGGGCCTCGAAGCTGGAATATATAGTTTCAATGTGGAGTCGATACCTGAACTAGAAGTCATCAACCAGCTGGCACAGGAACGCGGTCTCGTAGCGCCTGTCTCGATACGCGTCAACCCCGACATCGACGCGCACACCCACCGCTACATCACCACTGGCACAGCCGAGGATAAGTTTGGAATCAACATCGAGATGCTTGCCGCAGCCGTGCAGACAGCCCGTAACCTGCCCGCTATATACCTGCGCGGACTCCATTTCCACGTGGGGTCTCAAATCACGCAGATGAAACCCTTCGCCATGCTGTGCGAGAGCGTCAACACACTGCTTGACTACTTCGACCGCCACGACATCACATTTGAGATGATCAACGTGGGCGGCGGTCTGGGCATCGACTATGACTTGCCCGACGTGAACAGGATTCCCGATTTTGAGCACTTCTTCGACACCTTCAGCCGCAACCTCAACCTGCGCGAGGGACAAGAGTTACACTTCGAGTTGGGTCGTTCCATCGTGGCACAGTGCGGGTCACTCATTGCACGTGTGGTATATGTCAAGGAAAACCGCAACAAGAAGTTCGTCATCCTCGACGCAGGCATGACCGACCTCATACGCCCCGCCCTCTACGAGGCGCACCACGTGATCCAGAACCTCACCTCGCAGGACACCGCCAGCGACACCTACGACGTGGTGGGTCCCATCTGCGAGTCGAGCGATGTGTTTGGCCGTGATGAGAAATTGCCCGTGAGCCACCGCGGCGACATCTTCGCCCTGCGCAGCGCCGGTGCCTACGGCGAGTCAATGGCAAGCCAGTACAACATGCGCCGCCTCCCAGGCAACTACTTCGACGAGTAACTCCCAGGACTACGCACCCTCTAAGGGCGACTATTACAAATAAGCCCCTAGAAGTACCACATGGAAAAGAAGACAATCACGCGTGCTCAATGTCTTGAACTTAACGCTATGGCTGAAAGGATTGCTGCCAGGGACTAAACTCAGCCAGCATGCCAAGCGACGAAATCGCTTGGAACGGTAGTTCTACGAATCATAGAGGGCTACCGTTTTGCGACAGTTTTGCTGTCGCATACCCCAAAACAAAGGCACTTGTCTCCTTTTATGGTAGAGGAAACAACAAATGGCATCTCGGTAGCCGGGATGCCATTTGTTGTTTCGTTATGACTGGTTGGGATTGTGTCGTGTGTTAGTTGCCTATGAACAGGTTGGTGTAGTAGCGTGAACCTGTGCAGCTAATCTCGAGAGTCACATATCCGGTGTTGTTGCCGCCAAACCATGTCACGCCACGGTTGTCAATCTCGATGGGAGTGCCATAGACGGCACACAGGTCATGATAGATGCGGTTGTAACGGCTGCGGTCGTTATAGTAGCTTGAGTGGATGAACTGTGCGTTCATCAGGCGTCCGTACTCGTCGTAGCACAGCATCACGTCGGCCCAGGGAAGGTTGAGCATGTTCACGTCACGCAGGTAAACCACGTTGTTGTCATAGCCGTCGATGATGTAACCATTGGTGTACAGGTAGTTGAGCGACACGTTAAAAGTTGCTCCAAAGGTGATGCCCAGGATGCGGTCGATCACAGGCGCGCCGTAGTAGGGGCGGTAACCCACGGGGATGTGGGGACGGTGGTAGCGATAGGGTGCTGGGCGATACATTCTGGCAGGAGGAGGCAACGGACGTGACCAGTCGTTGTGGGCGTGGTTCCAGCTGTAGTGGTCGCGATAGGCGTTGTGTCCGCGGTTGCGGTCATCGCGGTAGTGACTGCTATAATTGTCATGGTTGTTGCGATTGCCATAGTTGTCGCGATTGTTGCCACGGTTATCGCGGTTGTGGTTATCGCGGTTACCATAGTTGTCACGGTTGTTGCCGCGATTGTCAAGGTTGCTGCCGCGGTTGTCGCGGTTGTTGCCACGATTGTCAAGGTTGCTGCCGCGGTTGTCGCGGTTGTTGCCACGGTCGTTAGGTCTAACGGTGCTGTTGTCGTGGCCGCGATCGGTGGGGCGAGTGTTGAAATCGGTGCGGGTGCGAGTCACATCGCGATTTGTCTCACGAGTCACGCTCTCTTGGCGGGCGGGACGCTCACGAGTCACGCTTTCCTGACGGGCGGGACGTTCACGAGTCACGCTTTCCTGACGGGCGGGACGCTCACGAGTCACGCTTTCCTGACGGCTGCCGCCGTTTCCTCTTTCGCGGTTATTCCGCATTTGTGCTGATACCGGACTTGCCATCACCAGGCTACCGGCGAGCGCGAGGCTCATCACCATATTTCTTAAATTAGTAGTCATAACGATTAAGTTCTAGTAGGTTCCACAATGTCTTTTCTTGTTGTTTTAGACTATCAAGCAAGGGTATGGTTTAAAAATGCCCTCTATTTTTTAGGTAAAGCCTATTAATTTAGAGAAAAGATATATTATTCACCTTTCAGGAACAGGCATCCGTCGCCGTAGCTCAGGAACCTGTAGCCATTGTCCATGGCGTGGTCATAGAGGCAACGCCACTTGTCCTCTCCCACAAAGGCTGCCACGAGCAGCAGCAACGTGGATTGAGGCTGGTGGAAATTGGTGATGATTCCGTTCACGATGCGGTAGGTGAAGCCGGGGGCAATCATGAGCTGCGTGCTGCCCATATACACGTTGCTGCCCGTGCGGTCGAGGTAATCAACGATGTTTTGCAACGCCTTGCGTGTGTCTATCTCGCAGGGGGTGGTGTAGGGCATCCACTGCTTCACTGTGAGTTCGTCGCCATCGGCCTGTGGGTTGTGTTCCAGAATCTGCCCCACGTAGTAGAGACTCTCAAGCGTGCGCACAGAAGTGGTTCCCACTGCCACGACAGGACCGTTGCATGCAATGAGTTCCTCGATGAGAGCGCGTTTCACTGCGATGAACTCGTGGTGCATCTCGTGGTCTCCTATGTTCTCACTCTTCACGGGCTGGAATGTGCCGGCACCCACATGCAGTGTGAGTTCGCGGCGCTTGATGCCGCGATGGTCGCACTCGTCGAGCAACTGCTGGGTGAAGTGGAGTCCGGCCGTGGGAGCCGCCACACTGCCGTTGATGTGAGAATACACCGTCTGGTAGTCGTCGCTGTCGCTGCCCTCGGTGCCGCGGTTCAGGTAGGGGGGGATGGGAATCTCGCCTGTGGCTTCAAGCACGCTGGCAAATGTAGCCCCGGCAGTCCAAGTGAACGTGATTTCCCACGAGTTGCCACGGCGCTCGCCGCGTGTGGCGCGCAGGGTCACTGCGGTGCCGTCGATGGTGACCGTCTGCTCCAGGTCGCCCTGTTTCCAGCGCTTGCTATTGCCCACCAGGCATAGCCACGTGCAGGAATCGGTGGTCTGGAAAATCTGCTCATAGTCGCACGGAGTGACCGGCTCAAGACAGAATATCTCAATCACCGAGCCGGTGGCCTTGGCAAAACGCAGGCGTGCATTGATCACGCGCGTGTTGTTATAGATGAGTGTAGTGCCCTCGGGCAGCATGGCCGGCACGTCATAGAAATGGCGGTCATGCACTGTCTCTCCGTCATAGTGCAGCAGTTTGCACTGCTCGCGCTCGGCCAGCGGATGCTTGGCAATGCGCTCATCGGGCAGATCGTAGTTATAGTCACTAATGCTTATATTGCGTATTTTTTCAGCCTTATCCATAGTCAAATTTTTTTCAACTTGCAAAGTTAGTGATTTTTGTGCAAATGTTAAATCTGTGGTTATTTTTTTTGACATAAGAAACGAAAGACGAAAAACGAAAGCAACGATTCCCTGCTACTGTCTAACGGTTTGTTCTATAAACAATTAACGAGATTAATTATTCTAATTACTCAACTTTAGCATTTGATAATAAATATTGCTAATTTATTGTCCGGCAGGACAATACCTGAATAACCCCCACCGCCGAACCGAGCGAAGCGAGCTCGGCAAAGTGAGCAGCGGTAAGTCGGCGAAGCCGGTGCCGCGGATAGCGAACCTTTGC